>SCTR01000013.1 GCA_004297305.1 Actinomycetota bacterium | reverse complement strand
ATTCCGATGGCGGCGGTGAGTTGGGAATGGGATGTGCCGGCGGCGGTGGCGGAGATCCGGTGGGCTCGGGATCACGGGTTCCGGGGGATCGTGTTGCCGAACTTCGATCCGCAGCGGCCGTTGTATCACCCGGATTTCGAGCCGATCTGGAATGTGTTGGACGAGTTGGGGATGGTGGTGAACAGCCATTCGGGGCTGTCGAGCACCTCGACGCGGCCGATCTCGACTCCGGCGGTGCCGCATCCGGCGTGCAGTATCCGGTTGTATGTGCCGGAGATGATGTTCTATGTGCACAGCATTCTGGATCATTTGATTTGGGGTGGGGTGTTGGAGCGTCACCCGGGTCTGAAGGTGGTGCTGACCGAGCAGGGTTCGGGTTGGGTTGTGGGGGCGTTGCAGGAGATGGACTACGCGTATGAGGGTAGTTATTTCCGTACCGACTACCGGCATGTGATCGCGCATAAGCCGAGTGAGTATTTCCGTCGTCAGGTGTTCTTGGGGTCGTCGATCTTCTCGA
This sequence comes from Actinomycetota bacterium, assembly GCA_004297305.1. Lineage (NCBI taxonomy): Bacteria > Bacillati > Actinomycetota > Actinomycetota bacterium. The sequence goes on along the minus strand of SCTR01000013.1, from coordinate 19,045 downwards.
AGGCTGAGGTGGAGGCGCGGCACAAGATCGGGTTGGACAAGATGATGTTGGGGATGGATTTCCCGCATCATGAGGGGACGTTGCTGGAGACCACGCAGGAGTATCTGCGGGCTACGGTGGGGTCGGCTGGTGTGCCGTTGGACGAGGCGCGGATGTTGTTGGGGGGCAATGCTGCGGCGGTGTTCGGTATCGATCTGGCGGCGTTGGCTCCGATTGCGCAGCAGGTGGGTATCGCGCCGCGGGACATCTTGACGCCGCCGGAGGTCGACCGGTTCCCGCGTGGTGACGTTCACAAGCCGGTCCTGGTCGGCTGAACCGGAGTCTCGCGGTGCCTGTGACCGGGCACCGCGAGACCTGTCCCGACGAGGCAAACGCTAAGGAGAGTTCGGTGGGCGGCGAGGCAAGTGCGTGTCCGGTGTTCCCGTTGCCGCGGGACCGGGCATGCCCGTTCGATCCTGCTCCCGAGCTGGCCCGGATCCAGCGGGAGGACCCGATCTCCCGGGTGCGCATCTGGGACGACTCGACGCCATGGATCATCACCAGATACGCCGACGTCCAGACGGCCCTGTCCGAACCACGGCTGAGCGTCAACACTCAGTTGCCCGGGTACCCGTCGTTCAACGGTGCCAACGCGGTGAAGCAGGGCCTCACCACGTCGTTGATCAATATGGACGAGCCGGAGCACTCGGTCCTGCGCCGTCGGGTCAACCCGACCTTCATGTTCAAGAAGATGGAGGCCTACCGGCCTCGGATCCAGCAGATCGTCGACGACCAGCTCGACGAGTTGCTGGCCGGTCCCAACCCGGCCGACCTGGTCGAGGGCTTCGCCCTACCGGTGCCGTCGCTCGTCATCTGTGAACTGCTGGGCGTGCCGTACGAGCACCGCGACTTCTTCCAGAACGCCAGTACGACGTTGCTGTCGAAGACCTCCGACCCGCAGGAGGCGCGCGTCGTCGCGCAGCAGCTGCTGGACTTCCTGGCCGAGTTGGTCGACATCCGGGCTGCCGACCCCGGCGAGGGCCTGCTCGGACGACTGATCGTCGAGCAGCTGCAGACCGGCAACATGACTCGCGAAGAGCTGGCGACCATGGCCGATCTGGTCCTGGTCGCCGGCCACGAGACCACGGCCAACATGATCGCGCTGGGGACCGCGCTGCTGCTGGGTCGTCCCGACGATCTCGCGGCGATCCGCGACAGCGACGATCCGCAGTTCGTGGCCGACGCGGTCGAGGAACTGCTGCGCTATCTGAACATCACGCACTTCGGCCGGCGCCGGGTCGCGTTGGACGACATCGAGATCGACGGCACCCTCATCCGGGCCGGCGAGGGCCTCATCGTCGCCAACGACATCGCCAACCGGGACCCGGACGTCTTCACCAACCCCGACGAGCTCGATATCCGCCGGACCGACTCTCGGCAGCAGTTGGCCTTCGGCTACGGCATCCACCAGTGCCTCGGCCAGCAGATGGCCCGCATCGAGCTCCAGATCGCCTACCAGTCGCTGTTCCGCCGCATCCCGACCCTCGCGCTGGCGACGTCGGTCGATCAGTTGCCGTTCAAGGCCGACGGGGTGGTCTACGGTCTGCACTCGCTTCCTGTCACCTGGTAGTCCGGTCGTTCTCCGAGAGAGGTCTGTTAGTCGATGAAGGTCATCGTCCACGAGGACATGTGTGTGGGGGCCGGTCAATGTGTGCTGGCCTCTCCTGAGGTCTTCGACCAGAACGACGACGACGGCGTCGTGGTCCTGCTGCAGGAGAACCCGGCCGAGCACTTGCACGAGTCGGTCCGCGAGGCCGCCAGCCTCTGCCCGGCAATGGCGATCACGATCGAGGAGTGATGACGTCGTTGAGGCGCGTCGTCGTCGTCGGGGCGTCGGCAGCGGGCCTGACTGCCGTCGAGACGCTGCGGCGGGAGGGGTACGAGGGAGAGGTCGTCGTGGTCGGCGACGAGACCGCCCACCCGTATGACCGGCCGCCGCTGTCCAAGCAGGTCCTGGCCGGGGCGTGGGAAGCGGATCGCGTCGTGCTGCGCAAGGACGACGTCATCGAGCGGCTGGACGCCCGATGGGTGCTCGGTACCCGGGCGACGGGTGCGGACATTCAGGCACAGCAGGTCACGCTGTCGGACGGCACCACGCTCGGCTACGACGGCCTCGTCATCGCCACGGGCGTCGGGCCCCGGCTGCTGGACTCCGGCCACGACCTGGCCGGAGTCCACATCCTGCGGACCCTCGACCATGCGCTGGCGCTTCGTGCCGAGCTGCGCGCGGCGAAGGCGCTCGTGGTCGTGGGAGCCGGCTTCCTGGGTGCCGAGGTCGCCTCGGTCGCGCGCGACCTGGGCCTGACCGTCACGATGGTGGATCCGCTCGAGGCTCCCATGGTGCGCCAGTTCGGCCCCGTCGTCGGCAACTTCCTCGCCGACCAGCACCGCGCGCGGGGGGTCGACGTGCGGTGCTCCACCGGTGTGGTCGGCTTGGAGGGCCGCGACGGCAAGGTCGCCCGGGTGGTGCTCACCGACGGTACGGCGGTCGACGCCGACGTCGTCCTGGTCGCCATCGGTTCGATCCCCGCGGTCGACTGGCTGGCCGACAGCGGGCTGTCCATCGTCAACGGCGTGGAGTGCGACGAGTTCTGCCAGGCGGCTCCCGGTGTGGTGGCCGCTGGTGATGTCGCATCCTGGGAACACCCGCAACTCGGGCGACTGCGGGTGGAGCACCGGATGAACGCGACCGAGCAGGGGATGGCAGCGGCCAAGACGCTGCTCGGCAAGGGACAGCCGTTCGCGCCGGTGCCGTACTTCTGGTCCGACCAGTACGACCTGAAACTGCAGGCCTACGGCTTGCCGGGCAGCCATGCCGATTTCCAGGTCGTCACCGGCGATCCGGCAGCAGGCAAGTTCGCTGCGCTGTACTCGGTGGCCGGGACCACGATCGCGGCGCTGAGTTGCAACCTGCCTCGCGAGGCGCGGATGCTGCGGCAGCATGTGATCGCGTCGCAGCCGGTGGACGAGGTCGTCGCCGAGATCCGGCAGGCCGCCGTCGCCGGCTAGTACTGGGCCAGGACCCGGCGTCGAGCCACTGAGGGAGTGCCAGCACTGATGGTGGGACTGCACTGATGTCAGGACGTACCGGACCGGCCGCCCTCACCCGGCGGATCGGCCGGTGAAGACGATCCCTCGGGGGAAGAGCCTGGTCGAGGACGTCTATGAACTGGTCCGCCGCCGCATCCTGGTGGGCGACCTCACCCCGGGCCAGCGGCTGCACCTGAGCAGTCTCGCGGCCGACTTCGGGGTGAGCCTGGGCGTCGTCCGAGAGGCCCTCACCCGGCTGGCGTCGGAAGAACTCGCCGTCGCCAGTCCGCAGCAGGGCTTCCGGGTCCGGTCCCTGTCGGTGCCGGACCTCGAGGATCTGACCTGGGTGCGAATCGAGGTGGAGTCGATAGCCCTGCGACGTGCGGTCACCCTGGGCACCGTGCGTTGGGAGTCCGACGTCGTGGCAGCCCATCACGTCCTGCGCGCGACCGCGCCTTTCGTCGATGGGAAGGCCAACCCCGAATGGATGACCGTGCACTCGGTCTTCCATGCCGCGGTCGCCTCGGCGTGCGGCAGCCCGACGCTGCTGCGGGTCCGTCAGGAACTCTTCGATGCCGCCGAGGTCTATCGGTACTGGGCCCGCTTCGCACCGAAGCCGGATCGGGACATCTCCGCCGAGCACGCCGCGATCTGCGACGCCGCAGTCGCTCGCGACGCTGACCAGCTGGTCGCGGCGATGACGCAGCACATCACCGCCACCTTTCGCACGGTGCTGGCCGCGCATGACGCGATCAACGGTCCGGGCAGCGCGGCCGCTGCATCGTGCAATCACGCCATGCGGTTGGCCTGAGGCACAGTTTCTGTTGCCGGCGGTAACGGCCCGTCGGGTCGGCGGCCGGACGAAGGTTGACCTTCTTGACCTGATCGTCCGCCGTGTCTAGCCTGCAGGCGTCCGAAGCGCTTGGGAGTCAGCGGCTAGCGCCGCGGCCCGGGTCGCCCGGCCAGGATGAGGAGTGCCGGCGTCGCGTGGCAGTCTTGACCCCATGCCGGGTGACATGCGCCCGTTGGTGGCGATGATCGGGAGTGTCGATGGGTGAATCTCGAACCAAGGATGAGGCCCTCGATGCGGACGTCATCGTCGTCGGCGCGGGCCCGGTGGGGTTGTCCCTGGCGCTCAATCTCGCCCAGCGGGGTGTTCGTACGGCAATCTTCGAGCGTAAGGACGCGCCGGCGTTCCTGCCGAAGATGGAACGGTGCAACGCCCGTTCGATGGAGATCTTCCGGCGCCTGAACCTCGCCGACGAAATCCGGGCGGCCAGTCGGTTCCGCGACATCCCGATGGACGTCTTCATCGTCACCGATCTCACCGAACCGCCGTTGGTGCAGCTGAAGTATCCGTCGGTGACCGCATCGATCGAGGCGACCCGGCAGTGCCGTGACGCGTCGATGCCGCTCGAGCCGTACCAGCTGATCTCGCAGTACACGCTGGAGCCGCTGCTGAAGCGGCACGCCGAGGCCGACGACCTCATCGACGTCCGGTACAGCAGCGACGTGCTGTCGTTCGAGCAGGACGACGACGGGGTTCGCGTCACCGTCGACGTCGGGCAGGGACGCACGCAGGACTTCACCGCCCGCTACCTGGTCGGTTGCGACGGCGGGCCGAGCACCGTTCGCAAGGCACTGGGGATCAAGCTGGAGGGTCGTGGGCGCATCGTCCCGGTGCACCAGATCTTCTTCCGCAGCGAGGACTTGTTCGACCGCATCGTGACCGGCCACGGCCGGCACTACTACAGCCCGAGTGGCGTGATGGTGGTGCAGGACGACCTCAAGCACTTCATGCTCAACGTTCACCACGTCGAGCCGACGCTGGAGACCGCAGCTGGTCTGGTCCACGACTTCCTCGGGATGCCGGTCGAACTCGAGGTGCTGCACGTCAGCTCGTGGTGGCAGCACCTGCTGGTCGCCGAGCAGTACGCCGACGGCCGGGTCTTCCTGGCCGGCGATGCCAACCATCTGTACATCCCGACCGGTGGCCTGGGTATGAACACCGGCATCGGCGACCAGGACAACCTCGCGTGGAAACTGGCCGCAGCGGTGCAGGGCTGGGCCGGTCCCGGCTTGCTGGCCAGCTACGACCAGGAGCGCCGCAAGGTGGGCCGCCGTAACCGAGATGCGGCCGGCGCCGCAGCCGATGGGCTGAAGTACTGGCGCTCCGTGGCGACCCCCGACTTCTGGGAGAACACGCCTGCCGGTCGGGACAACCGGCAGTTGGTCGCTGACACCGCGGCGGTGCGGCAGCGGCTGGTCCACGAGATGGTCGGGACCGAACTCGGCTACTGCTACGACGAGTCGCCGGTGATCTGTCACGAGTCCGGTGACTCGCCCGACGTGTCGCCGACGGCCTTCGTGCCCTCGACGTTCCCCGGCGTCCGGCTGCCGCACGTGTGGCTTGCGGACGGGACAGCCGTTGCGGATCGCCTCGGCCTCGGATTCACGCTGCTGCGGCTGGGAGCGGCGCAGCACGACACCTCGGCGCTGGAGGCGGCGGTACGGGCCACCGGTGCGCCGCTCGACGTGCTGGATATCGCCGAGGCTCACGTGCGGGAGCTGTACGAGCGCGACCTGCTGCTGATCCGGCCGGATCTGCACGTCGCCTGGCGCGGCGACCTTCCGCCGGCGGACCCGCAGGCCGTCGCAGCCGCGGTGACCGGCGTCGCCGCGGTGCCTGCTGCGGCTGAATTGAGCCACGCGTGATCGCCACCGGCCCGGGCTCCGACTGACCGAGGTGGCCCGGCCACCAGGCGACGTCCGACGCCTGGCTACCCTCACCCTGTCCATTCCCCGGCCGGCCGAACCCGGCCGTCATCGGATCCCCTGTCAGAGAGAGGCAACCAGTGAGACTCGCCACGGTGCGGATCGACGGCGGCACGACCGCGGTGCGACTGGAAGACCAGGCTGCGGTCCGGCTTCCTGCTGTCGACGTCGGTGCGGTGCTGGACCGGCCCGACTGGCGCGACTGGGCTGCGTCGACCGACGGTGAGCGGCTGCCGATCGATGGCCTGGACTACGCGCCGCTGATCCTGCGGCCGGGCAAGATCATCTGTGTCGGGCTGAACTACCGCACGCACATCCTCGAGAGCGGTCAGGAGATTCCCGAGGTTCCGATGTTCTTCGCCAAGTACCCCGAGGCGCTGGTCGGGGCCAACGACGACATCCTGCTGCCGCCGGAGTCCACCCGCGTGGACTGGGAAGCCGAACTGGCCATCGTGATCGGGGCGGCCGGTCGGCGGATCCCCGCTGCCGACGCGTACTCGCACATCGCCGGCTACGCGGTCATGAACGACATCTCGATGCGCGACTGGCAGCTGCGGTCGTCGCAGTGGACCCCGGGCAAGACCTTCGAAGCCTCGGCTCCGTTCGGCCCGTGGCTGCTGACGGACTCCGAGCAGGAGCGCGGCGGCCGGACGCTGACGTGTGAGGTCGCCGGTGAGCGGATGCAGACCGCCGACACCGCCGACCTCGTCTTCGGTCCCGCGGATCTTGTCGAGTTCGTCTCGACCGTCATGACGCTGCGGCCCGGCGACGTGATCGCCTCCGGCACGCCCGGCGGAGTGGGTGGTGCCCGCAATCCCAAGCGATACCTGCGTGCCGGCGAGACGGTGGTGACGGCCATCGACGGGCTGGGGGAGTGCCGCAACGTGTGTGTGGCCGAGCAGGTTCCCGGGTCGCCGCTGGTGAACGCCGTACCCGCTGCCGGCTGAGCAGCGGTCAGCGCATGCGCTGCGACGTCCACGCGCACCTCTGCCCAGCAGATGTGCCCGATTTCGCCGACCGGTTCTCCGACGCGGCGTGGCCGGTGGTCACGCACTCGGACACCGGTTCGGCGATCGAGCGCGCCGGCGCGGTGTACCGGCGGGTTGACGCCCGGTACTGGGGCCTGCCGGAGCGGCTGCGGTTCCTCGACGAGGTAGCCGTCGACGTCCAGGTGGTGTCGCCGCTGCCGGTCCTGCTGCCGTACTGGGCGCCGCCGGCGGAGGCCACGGTGGTCAGCCGCTGGCTCAACGAGGCGACGGCGGCGTACGTGGCGCGGCAGTCGGACCGGTTGATCGGCTTCGGGACCGTCGCTGCGCACGACGGCGCCGGTGTCGAGGCCGCGCTGGACCAGATCGTCGAGCTGGGGCTGGCCGGCGTCGAGATCGGATCCACGTACGGCGGGCTGGAACTGGGCGCACCGGAACTGCGCCCGTTCTTCCACGCCGCCGCCGCTCGGGATCTGCCGGTGCTGCTGCATCCACTGGAGGGCGCGGGGCTCGGCCGTCTCACCGAGACCGCCACCCGGTTCAGTGTCGGCGTGCTGACCGACACCGCGCTGGCGGCCACCTCGTTGGCGCTGTCAGGCGCACTCGACGACGTGCCGGACCTGCGGCTGTGCCTGTCGCACGGCGGCGGCGGTTTCTTCTGGACCTTGCCGCGGCTGCGGGGGATCGTCGACGCCGAGCGCGCCGCCCGGCTCGCCCGGCTGCAGGCCCGAGTCTGGGTGGACTCCGCCTCGGTGTCGGTCGAGCAGCTGGGATATCTTGGCGGCCTGGTCCCATCGGGCAAGATCCTGCTTGGCTCCGACTTCCCCGCGACGGGAAACGGTGATCCAATGGCGGCACTGGCCGCCGTGGGTGAGCCCGACGAGGCCACCCTGCAACGTGCGACCCACGAGTTCCTGCGACGATAAGGGTGAAGCCCGGACCCGTCGGTTCGCAGGCAGTACGACAACAGAATATCGATTCATCTCACAAGTCGCTGAGGACGTTGGTGAGGGGGAGCGCCCCCTGGCAACGCATGCTTGGCAGAGCACTGGAAGGGAGTTTCCATGACCGCACTTGACACCCGTCCGGCCGCCGCCGAGCAGCCCAGCGAGGAAGGCGCGGAGCGGACGGGGCTCGTCGACGCCGACCTGCACATCTCCACGATCAACGGCATGAAGGACATCTATCCCTACATGCCCCTGGCGTGGCGCCGACGGTTCGAGCTGAAGAACGCGGGTACGCAGTACAACCCCCTTCCGCTCAAGTTCAAGCACCCGACGGACAACGCGATCCGCCCGGACTCCGCGGAGTACCCGGGCGCCGTCCCGGCCTCCAGCCCGGAGTTCGTCAAGAAGGACTACCTGGATCGATTCAAGATCGACTTCGGGATTGCCACCAGTCTCGAGGCCGCCGCGTTCGCGTCGGCGATGGCGAGCCCGGACGAGGCGAACGTGCTGTCCGCGGCGTTCAACGACTACTTCTGCGAGCACTGGTGTGAGTACGACACCCGGTACCGCTACGCGATGTGTGTCGGTCCGATGGACCCCGAGGCCGCAGCGGCGGAGATCCGCCGCCGGGGCACCCACCCGGGGGTTGCGGCGGTCTACCTGGCGCAGCAGAACGTCCTGCTCGGCAACCGCCTGCACTACCCGATCTACGAGGCGGCCCAAGAGCTCGACCTGCCGATTCTGCTTCACCTCGCCGGCACTGAGGGCGCCCACATCGGCGCGATGATGCCCGCGGGCGGCGTACCGGAATCCTTCTCCGAGCGGCGGGCCGGCTACTTCCAGTACGCCATGGCGAACGTCAACAGCCTGGCCTTCTCGCAGGTGTTCGTGAAGTTCCCTCGCTTGCGCTTCGCCTTCATCGAGATGGGCTTCTCGTGGCTGCTCAGCACCTTGTGGCGGCTGGACGCCACGTGGAAGGCCACCCGGATCGAGACGCCGTGGCTGACCGAGTTGCCGAGCGAGACTCTTAAGCGGCACGTGCGCTTCGGCACCCAGCCGGTCGAGGAGCCGGCCAACCCGAAGGACTTCTACACGCTGCTGCAGATGCTGGCGACGGACTGGCTCATGTTCACCACCGACTACCCGCACTGGGACGGTGACGAGCCTGAGACCGTCTTCAAGCGGCTCGACCCGTACAACGTCAAGAAGATCATGCGGGCCAACGGCGAATGGATGTTCCGGCTGTCATGAGCGATGACTACGTGAAGATTGATGTCGGCGCGGTCGACGAGTTCCCGGTCGGGACCTTCAAGGTCGTCAACGTCGAGGGCAGCATGGAGATCGGGATCCTGCGCCGCGAGGACGGCAGGTGGCTGGGTCTTCGCAACGCGTGCCCGCATCACCTGGCGCCGATCTGCCGAGGCCAGGTCAGCGGGACGATGCTCCCGGCTGAAGAGGGTTCGGTGGAGTTCGTCTACGGGATGGACGGCCAGATCATCCGCTGCCCGTGGCACGGCTACGAATACAACCTGGACTCCGGTCACAGCGTGATGGACTCCGCGCCGGGCCGGCTTCGGCTGTTCGAGGTGGAGCCTGACGGCGGTCGGGTGCTGCTTCGGATGAAGCAGCGCGTTTCGGCGTAGTCCAGCCTTCCCGTAGCAACGGCGGGCTTGGTCGCCTCTGGCGATCGGGCCCGCCGTTGCTATTTTGTGTCTGTTCGCCGGCCCGATCGCCATGGATCATGTCGACCTCGGGGAGTCGAGGAGGCGGCGTGGCGGCACGTGGGAGCGCAGCGTCCCTGGTCGGGGCGTCCGCTGTCCTACCGCGGCACAACCGCCGACGCGAACAGATCGCCGAGCAGGCCGCCGATCTTTTCGCCGAACGGGGTTTCCACGCCGTACGGATGCAGGACGTGGCGCGCGCCAGCGGGATGACCGCGCGGGCCCTGTACCGGTACTACGGCAACAAGAACGACCTGCTGTCGTACGTCATCCAGCAGGGCCAGCAGCGCCTGCTGCATGCCGTCGAGCCCGGCGGCCCGGCCGTTCCGGCGACCGAGTCGTTCACCACGATGGTCACGTTGCTCGCGCCGGCGGCGCTGCAGAACATCCGGCTGGCTCCGCTCTGGCAGCAGGAGGCCCGGCATCTCGGCGAGCCCGGGTATGCGCAGATCCGGGCCAACACCCATCGCATCGCGGGGACGGTCCGGCGTGCCCTCGGCGAGCAGTACCCCTGGCTGGACGACTACGACCGGGATCTGCGCGGCTGGGCCGTGCTCAGCGTCGTCACCAGCCCGAGCCATCGCGACGGCCGGTACGCCCACGCCGGGTACGCCGGCCTGCTGGCTGACCTGAGCCTCGCGGTCGCCACCGCCGGGCAGCCACCCGCCGACGCGGTCCGGATCTCGCCACAGCTCGCCGGTTGCGCGCGATCTAGTGCCTCGCGCCGGGAGTGCCTGCTGACGGTGACCGCCGCGATGCTGCGCCGCCACGGCTACGGCGGGGTGAGCATCGACGACGTCGGCCGCGAGGCGGGCATCGCCGGGCCCGCGGTGTACCGGTACTTCGACAGCAAGTCCGAGTTGTTGCTGGCGTGCGTCGAGCGACTGCACGAATGGATCGCCTTGGAGACCACGCGCGCGCTGGCCGCCGCCACGGACGACCGAGACGTGCTGCCTGCCTTGGTGGCCGGGTACCTGCGGGTCGCCATGGAGGCGACCGACCTGCTCGCGGTGGCTCGGACGGAGTCCCAGCATCTGCCGGACCGCGCGCGGGAGCGCGCCCGGCGGTTCCGGGTCGACTTCGCAGCGGAGTGGGTGCGCTGGGCGCGACGGCGCTGTCCGCAGCTCAGTGACGCCCAGGCGGTGGTGCGAGTGGCGGCCGCGTTGACCGTCATCGACGACCTGGTCCGGGTCCGGCGGCTGGCGCGCGATCCCCGGTTCGCGGCCGAGCTGACCGCGATCGTCATGGCCATTTTCGGTGCGCCGGTCCGGCCCCTACCCCAAGAGGGTGCCGCTGGTCCGCCGATCGCCGATTTCCGTCGATAACATCCGTTGACATCGATGCAACAGCCCGGCCACTATTGCCCGTCGGCGCTGCCGTGGGCGACCTGTGTGGGCGATTAGCGGCGGTGGACTCGGGTGATCTCAGCCGGCGGCGGCAGCCGCTGATGGCTGGCCGGTCGGGGGATAGTCGGGCAATGCCCGGCATGGCAACGTGAGCACGCCGAGACGTCTGCGGCCACGTGCCGACCGATCGACCGACCTGCCCGCAAGCTCACGACACGGAGGATGGCGCGTGACCGACGGTTTGGACTCCCTTCGCTGGTCCACGGAGGATGGGATCGCGACGGTGTGGCTGGACAACCCACCGGTCAACGCCTGTACGAACGCCACGTACGAGGCCATCGAGACCTTCTTCTCCTCGGCACGGGAGTACCTGCCCGACGCGCGGGTCATCGTGCTCACCGGCGCCGGCAAGCACTTCTGCGGCGGCAACGACCTCAACGAGTTCCTGACGATGACCCCGGAGAACGCGGGGGCGCGCATGGCGCAGGTCCGCGCGTCGTTCTTCGCCATCTACGACTGCGAACTGCCGGTGGTCGGCGCCGTCCACGGAGTGGCCCTCGGGACCGGTCTGGCCATCGTCGCCTCCTGCGACGTGGTCGTGGCGTCCGAGGACGCGAGGATCGGGCTGCCGGAGGTCGGGGTCGGGGTGATGGGCGGAGCGAAGCACGCCTCGCGCCTGCTGCCGCAGCAGCTCGTCCGGTACCTGCACCTGACCGCCGAGCCGCTGCCGGCCAGCGAGTTCGCCCGCTTCGGGGGCGTCCTGTCCGTCGTGCCGCGCGAGCAGCTCATGGACGAGGCCTACCGGGTGGCGCGGTTGATCGCGCGACACAGCCCGGTGGCCCTGCGCTTCGCCAAGAAGAGCCTCAACACCATCGAGTACATGGACATCAAGGCTGGCTACGAGTTCGAGCAGGGCCTGTCCGGCGAGCTGTCGGCCTACGCCGATTCCAAGGAAGCCGTCAACGCGTTCTTCGAGCGCCGTGAGCCGCGGTACACCGGAGCATGAGCATGACAGTTCCCCACCGGCCCACCGACGTCGACGACGACCTGGTCGCCTTCGCCGCCTCGGCCAGGACGTGGTTGAGCGAGGTCGAGATTCCCCGCGCGCCACTGGACCTCGACGAGCGCTTCGTGGTGCTCCGCCAGTGGCAGCGCACGCTGTTCGACGCCGGCTGGATGGGGTTGAGCTGGTCTCGCGACTCCGGCGGTCAGGGCCTCACCCCCCGCCATCAGCTCGTGTTCTCGCAGGAGCTCGCCCGGGCCCACGCCCCGGCGCCCATCGGCCTCATCGGACTGGACGTGGTCGGCCCGTCGATCCACGCCTTCGGGACGCCGGAACAGCGCGCTCGGGTCCTGCCGCCGTTGCTGTCGGGCGACGAGATCTGGTGTCAGGGGTTCTCGGAGCCTGAGGCGGGTTCCGACCTCGGGTCGTTGCGCACCAAGGCAGTCCGCGACGGCGACGACTACGTCGTGGACGGCCAGAAGGTGTGGACCAGCTGGGCCGAGCAGGCGCAGTGGTGCGCGGTGCTCTGCCGGACCGATCCGACCGCGACGCCGAAGCATCGGGGCATCTCGTACCTGCTCGTGCCGATGTCCACGCCCGGCATCACGGTCCGCCCGATCGTGCAGATGACCGGCGACGCGGAGTTCTGCGAGGTGTTCTTCGACGGCGTTCGCGTGCCGGTCGAGAATCTGGTCGGCCCCGAGAACGGCGGCTGGCGCATCGCTATGGACACGCTGTCGCGCGAGCGAAGCAGCTACACGATCCGCCGGATGACCGAGATCGGCTGGATGCTTGACGACGCCGTCGCCGCGCTGCGCGACGTTCCGGCCGGTCCCGAGGGCGAGCGGATCTACCGCGCGATCGGCCGTGCCGAGGTGGCGATCCGGGCGCTCGAGGCCCAGACGCGGACGACGGTCGAGCGGCTGGTGGAGGATGCCGGGCCCAGCGCGTACGACTCGATCGACAAGCTGATCCTCAACGACACCGAACAGATCGTCTGCGAGGCCCTGGCGGAGTTGTTGGGGCCCTTCCGGGCCGCGCACGGCCAGCCCTATGGACTCGACCCGAGTCTGATCGTGCACGATCACCTGTACTCACGGGCGGCATCGATCTACGGCGGTGCCCAGCAGATCCAGCGCAACATCGTCGCCGATCGACTCCTCGGTCTGCCGAAGGGAGCGTCATGACCGTGACCGCCACTGACGCTGCTTTCGCCAAAGGCCTGCAGGAGTTCCTGGACCGCAGGGTCGGCGCACTGGCCGCCGGCCACGGTGGCTGGGATGCGGCGCTTTTCGCCGACGTCCTGCAGCAGGGGTGGGCCGACCTCGCTGTCCCGGTCGAGCAGGACGGTCTTGGTGCCGGCCTGGCAGACCTGCGACCGTTGATGACCTTGATGGGCGACCGCCTGGTGCCGGGTCCGCTGGTGGAGTCGGTCGTCCTGCCGGCCGTTCTCGGCGTGCCGACCGAACAGGTTCTCGCGTTCGCCGACCCTGAGGCGGCCATCGGCTGGTCCACGCAGCAGGGTCAGCTGCGTTTTGCCGACGGGGTGCTCGACGGCAGCCTCGAACTCGTCCGCTTTGCCGCCGAGGCAGAGCTGCTCGTCGTCGTGGCCCAGGGTGCCGACGGTGGCCCGGTGCTACTCGCGCTGCCCGGCGATCAAGCCGGACTGCTCGTGCAGGACACGGCCTCCGAAGACCCCAGTTCGCATTACGCCCGGTTGACTGCGACCGCGGTGCAGGTCGACCCGGGCGCGGTGCTGGCCGCTGGCAGCGACGCGGTCGCCCGGCTCGTGACCGCCCGGGCCTGGATCCGGGTGCTGCTGTCGTGCGAGCTGGCCGGGATCGCCCGGCGGGTCCTGCAGGACACGATCACCTACGTATCCGCGCGCGAGCAGTTCGGCCGGCCGATCGGTTCCTTCCAGGCCATCAAACACCTGGTGGCGGCGATGGCGCAGGCGACGTTTGCGCTGGAGTCCTACACCGCGGCGGTGGCCGCGGACGCTGCCGAGCAGTCCCCGGCCGAGCTCGAACAGGCCGCCTGGGCGCTCAAGGCGTTCGCCTCGCAGGCGTGCCGGTCGGTATGCGAGACGGGCCTGCAGGCCCACGGCGGGATCGGCTTCACCACCGAGTACCACCTGCACTGGTATCTGCGCCGGGCGTACGCCCTCGACTACTGGTACGGCAACGGCGAGTCGTTGTACGAACTCGTCGGCGCCCGCCGGGTTGGGACCACGGCGTAGATGCGCGGCACGAGAGGCTCCGGAACGGGTTGTGCCGGATCGGTCACTGCCCTGAACGGGAGGCAGGGCATACACTGTGGTGTCGCACACCCGGGTCCCGGGTCGGCGCCCGATCGGATCAGTGTCGGGCGCGGTCGGGCCGGCGGGGAGTCCTGGGTCGGCGATGTCGCGTTCGTGCACCGCGCAGGGGACTGCCCGGGTGACCGCCGATATGGTCACAGGGCTACCACGGATCAGGTGGGCATGGCGTTTTTCGATGAAGCTACGAAGCAACTCATCCGGACGGAGTGCAGTTGATGGACAGTCCACTGGCCACGAGTGAGCCACCGCTGCAAGCAGGCGAGCGCGAGCTCCTGCGGATCGATCATGTGAAGTACAACTATCCGAATGGGACCGCGGCGCTCCGGGACATCTCCTTGACGATGCGGTCCGGACACAATATCGCAGTGATCGGTCCCAGTGGCTGTGGCAAGTCCACGCTCCTGTCGGTCGTCGCTGGCTTGGCAAAGCCCACCGGTGGCACGCTCAGCTGGAATCGGACGACGGACAAGGACGTCCACCCGCTGTCGATGATGTTCCAGAAGGACACGCTGCTTCCCTGGCTCACGGTCAGAAAGAACATCCAGATCTCCTTCAAGTTCAGGCACATCAAGGGCCCCAAGGTCAAGGCCCAGATTGACGAGCTGTTGGAGATGGCCGGCCTGCAGCTTGCCGGTGACAGCTACCCGTACCAGCTCTCCGGCGGTATGCGTCGGCGGGCGCAGTTCCTGACGTCCGTGGCGCCCAAGCCGGAGATCCTGCTCCTGGACGAGCCGTTCTCCTCGCTGGACGAGCCGACTCGGATCGAACTTCACCAGGACGTGCTGAAGATCGCCCGCGATCTGAACATGTCGCTCCTGCTGGTAACCCACGACCTGTCGGAAGCGATCTCGCTGTCCGACGAGATCATTGTCCTGACGCAGCGTCCCGCTGCGGTGTCGTACAACCGCACGGTCCCGTTCGGCCGTGACCGGGACATGCACGCGCTTCGGGAGGACCCGACCTTCCTGGCGACGTATGGCGAGGTATGGCACCAACTCAACGAGCAGATTCAGGCCTAGGTGGTATCCATGGCAGACAAAGTGGCCCAGGCGACCCGGGGCGAGGACGTGCTCGAGGAGACGGTGGACCAGCCGTCGACCGTGACCCGCGAGATGGAGAACATCACCGGCGGGCGTTCGCGAGAGATCCGCTTGGCGCGGGGACCGATCATCGCGTGTCAGCTGGCGATCTTGATCGCCTTCCTGCTGGCGTGGCAGTACCTCCCGCAGATTCCGGCGTTGAGTTCGCGGTTCAAGTTCATGGACCCGTTCTTCATCAGCTCACCGACGCAGGTGGCTCAGAAGGTCGTTGACCTCGCGACGGGCCGCAACGAGTCGATCCTCATCTGGCCGTACCTGTGGAACACCCTGCAGGCGGCCCTGGTCGGTCTCGTGATCGGTATCTGTCTGGGAGCGCTCGTCGGCCTGCTGCTGAGTGGGTCGCAGTTCGCTGCCCGGGTCATGCGGCCGTTCATCGACGCACTGAACGCGACGCCGCGAGTGGCGTTCATCCCGATCATCGTGATCATCTTCGGGCCGACGCAGCTCAGCTCGATCGTGGTCTCGCTGCTGGTCGTGTTCTTCGTGTCGTTCTTCAACGCCTACGAGGGTGGCGTCACGGTTGCCCCCCAGCTGGTGCAGAACGCGTCGATCCTCGGAGCGAGCCGAGCCGCGGTCATGCGTCGTGTACGGCTGCCGTTCGTGCTGGCGTGGACCATGGCGGCGATTCCCGTCGCGCTGGCGTTCTCGCTGCTCTCGGTCGTCACCGCAGAAATCCTCACCGGTGCGCCCGGCATCGGCCGGCTGATCACGCAGGCCACCAGCACCGTCGACGCGACGCTCACGTTCGCGATCGTCATCTACCTGGCGGTCATGGGTGCTTCGCTGGTCGCCATCGCCGACGCGATCAAGCGGCGCGCGATGCACTGGTGGGTCGCCGGCGGTTGATCCTTCGACGCGAGGGCAGGCCGACGGCCTGCCCTCGCGTCATGTCCATGTCGATCACGACCGTCGTCGACCGGGTTGCGGGTCGGCCACGTTGAGAAGGGACCACGCGTCGGTGACCCTGACTGCCGAAGACACCCAAGAGATCAATCAGCTCATCTATCGCTACAGCTATGCCGTCGACGAGCGGGACTGGGACGCGATGGCGGACATCTTCACGCCGGATGCGGTCTTCGACTCCTCGGCCATGGGGCTGGCTCCGGTCACCGGACTGCCCGCGATCGTCGCCCACCTCAGCAAGCGGAGCGTGCCCACCGCCCACCTGTTCACCAACCTGGTGGTGACCGAAGAGGACGGCGAGGTCTTCGTCAAGGCGCGGGGGCTCAATCCCGATCCCGAAGGCCGGATCGTCGTGTCCGTGGTCCGGGAGAAAGTGGTCCGGACTCCCGCCGGGTGGCGGATCGCCGCGCAGACCGCTGTCAGCCTGCTGCGGCCGGGGCCGGAGATCGTCAGAAGCTGACCGAAGGAAACCAGGCGCCGTGGTCGGCGGGGCGAGCCGACCGCCGCCACACCGATTGGACAACCTGGTATGGAATCTGCGGTTCCCCCTCTCCTGCTGCGAGACCTGCTGGCCCGCAATGCCGAGATCTACCCGAACGATCGCGCGGTGGTGTGCGGCACGGTCACCCGGACATGGACGCAGCTGCAGGAGCGGGTGTTCCGGCTCGCCAACCGGTTGCGGCAGGCCGGCGTCGACCGTGGCGACCGCATCATCGCCGTGCAGCGCAACGGTGCCGAAATTCCGGAGATCTATTTTGCGGCCGCGCTGCTCGGCGCCATGACTGTTCCGATCAGCAACTGGCTCACCGAGGCGGAGGCTTCGTACATCGTCTCGGACTCGACACCGGCTTTCGCTTTCGTCGAAGCCGGTCACGCCGCGACGGCAGCGTTCGCCAACGTCCCGACCGTCGCCACGAAGTCGCCGGCGTACGAGGACTTCCTGGCAGCCGGATCGGCGGACGAGCCGCCGGAGGTGGAAACAGCAGGCGACCCCGTCTTCCTGATGTACACCTCGGGGACCACGGGGCGTCCCAAGGGCGTCGTCACCACCCAGTCGGCGATGATCCAGAACGGCTGGCACATCCTGCTCTCGCAGGATATGACGCACGACGACGTGTTCTTGAGCTCGACGCCGCTGACTCACGCCGCGGCCGGGACCCGGGTCTTCAGCATGGCGCTGGACGGCCACGCACACGTCATCCTGGAGCGGTACACCGCTGAGGCGTTCATCGAGGCCGTCGAGACCCATGGCGTGACCGTCACGATCCTCGTGCCCACCATGATCAAGGCGCTGCTGGACAGCGAGGCGTTCGATGCCGCTCGACTGTCCTCCATGCGGGTGCTGATCTACGGCGCAGCGCCGACTCCGCTCAATCTGGTCGAGCGAGCCGCGGCGATGCTGCCGTGCGGTCTGTTGCACAGCTACGGCCAGACCGAAACGGGCACGGCTCTCACGGTGCTGACGCCGGACGAACACCGGCGCTTCCTGGCAGACCCCGCCACCAAGAGCCGAGCCTCGTCCATCGGCCGGGTGATCGCCGGAGTCCGGATGAAGATCGTGGACGAGGATGGCGTGGAACTGCCGGCGGGGCAGGCCGGCGAGCTGGTGGTCCGGTCGACCAAAGGCATGATCGGCTACTGGCACCTGCCCGAGGCGACCGCGTCGGTCCTCTCGGCGGGTTGGATCAGGACCGGAGATGTGGCCAGCAAGGACGACGACGGCTACTACTTCTTGCACGACCGGCAGAAGGACATGTTCATCTCCGGTGGCCTGAACGTCTATCCGCTCGAGATCGAACGTGTCCTGCTCGGTGTGCCAGGCATCCTCGAATGTGCCGTCGTCGGTGGGGCCGACGACCACTGGGGCGAGGTGCCGGTCGCTTTCATCGTCGGAACACCCGAGCTTCTCACCGCCGCACAAGAGGCGTGCGCCGCCCAACTTGCCGGCTACAAACAGCCCAAGCGCTACGAGTTCGTGGACAGCCTGCCTCGTAACGGCACCGGCAAAGTGATGAAGCCCGAACTACGCGACCGGCTGCGCTCGATGGCGGCCCTGCTCCCGGAGGATGCCTCGTGACCACGTTCCCGGCCCCCGACACCTTTCCCAACCACACCTCGCTACGTCGCCGGACGTCGCGCGACACCGAGGGCGATGCTTCGCGCGTGCTCGGCAAGCTGGAGGCCACCGGACAGGACCTGACGATCTCGCGGCTGGTCGCCAACGCCGGGCAGGTTCTACGGCCCTTCATGTTGATGTCCAGCGCGCTGCTGGTCCAGGCCACGCTGCCGTCGTCCGTCCGGGAGGTCGTCATCCTCCGGATCGCCCAGCAGCAGCAGACCTCCTACGAATGGGCTGAGCACGTCCCGATGGCGCTGCGGGCCGGGGTCACCCAGCAGCAGATCGACGCGATCGAAGCTGGCCAGGTGGACGAGCAGCTGTTCTCCGCGGACGAACTGCTCGCGGTCGGTATCGCCGAGCGGCTGCTGGCCGGCGGCGGCGTGCCCCCGGAGGACTTCGCTGCGGCCCGCGAGCGGTGGACCGACGACGGCGCGCTCGAACTCGTGCTCAGTGTCGGATGGTGGGGCGGATTGGTCCCCGTGGTCATCCGGGCGTTGGGCCTGGTGGACGCCGACCGCGATCCGTCGGTGGGGTTGACCGCCCCGGAACGGTCCGCCTAGCATCGATCTTCGCCAGGGCTCTGCACATTTCCCAGTAGCAATTTCCATAGGACGGTAGGGACTTCTGATGGCCGAAGCGTTCACGATCATCTCCAGCGACGGTCATGCTGGTGCGCTGATGGAGGATTACCGTCCGTATTTGGATCCGAAGTTCCGGGAAGAGTTCGACGCGTTCTTGGTGGAGTGGAATGAGAAG
>SCTR01000012.1 GCA_004297305.1 Actinomycetota bacterium | reverse complement strand
CCGGCGGCTCTCGAGCAGACTCCGGTCACCGAGCTGCGGCGGCGGGGGAGCCGGGTCCGCACCGGACCGGACCGCCACACCGGCCGGCGACTGCTGAGCGAGATCGTGGTCGTCGTCGCGGGAGCGATGGTCGTGTCGGTGCTGGTCCGGGCGCTGCTGGTGCAGGCGTTCTACGTGCCGAGCCCGTCGATGGAAGACACCCTGCTGCCCAGCGACCGGATCCTCGCCTCGAAGCTCAGCACCCGGCTCGGCGGGGTGAACCGGGGCGACATCGTGGTCTTCTCCGACCCGGGCGGCTGGCTGCCCCCGTCCACGGCGTCACCCGGTGTGGCGGCGTCGGTGCTGTCGTGGCTGGGGCTGGCCGCCTCACCGTCCGACCAGGACCTGGTGAAGCGGGTCATCGGGGTGGCCGGGGACCGGGTCGCGTGCTGTGACGCCGACGGCCGGATCCTGCTGAACGGCAAGGCACTCGACGAGTCCTACCTGCCGCCCGGTACGACGACCGACCAGGTCCTCTTCGACGTCACCGTCCCGGCCGGCACGGTGTTCGTCATGGGCGACAACCGCGGCGACTCGCGCGACTCGCGCTATCACCTGCGCGAGAACAACGGTGGTGTGCCGCTGGACGACGTGGTCGGGCAGGTCGTCGCGGTCATCTGGCCGGCGGACCGCTGGGCCGCCGTCGACGTGCCGCCGACGTTCGACGACATCCCGTCGCCTTAGGCTGCCGCCATGGTGGTTCGTCCCAGCCTGCGGGTGGAACTCGGGCTGTTGCGCTCGGGGGTGCAGCTGCTGGCCGGGATGGACGAAGTCGGTCGCGGCGCTCTGGCCGGGCCGGTCACCGTGGGCGTCGTGGTGGTGGATGTCACCCAGCGCACCGCACCCGCTGGGCTGCGGGACTCCAAGTTGCTGAACGCCGCGGAGCGAGCCCGCCTCGCCCCGCGGGTACGCCGGTGGGCCCGGGCCAGCGCGGTGGGCCACGCGAGCCCGGCCGAGATCGATCGGTGGGGGATCATCGCGGCGTTGCGGCTCGCCGGGCACCGGGCGCTGGCGAGCCTGCCGGTGCGTCCCGATCACGTCCTGCTCGACGGCAACCACGACTGGCTGACCCCGCCGCAGCCGGCCGCCACCCTGTTCGACGAGGACGGCGGCCCTGGTGCACCAGTCCCGGCTTCGTTCGGCCCGGACTCGCTGGCGCCGGCTTGGCCGGGCCCGGACTCGTCGGGCTGGAGTTCGTCGGGGCCGGGGTCAGCGGCGGTCTGGAGTTCGCCGGGGCCGGGCCCGGGGCCGGGGTCGGCGGCGGGCTGGGCGGCCGCGGAGCCGTGGGCGGGACTCCCGCCGGTGGCCGTGACCACCCGGATCAAGGCGGACATGTCGTGTTCGGCGGTGGCGGCGGCCAGCGTGCTGGCCAAGACCGACCGTGACGCGATCATGGTCAGCCTCGCCGCCGAACACGAGGCGTACGGCTGGCAGGACAACAAGGGCTACGCGGCCCCCGAGCACATCGCCGCGCTGCGCGAGCACGGACCGTGTCTGCTGCACCGGCGGTCCTGGTCGCTGCCGGGGACCGGGTCGTCCAGGTCAGCTGCCGGACAGGTCGCCGTGCCGGAGATCGGCCCGGCCACGTCGCTGGACCCGGCGACGCTCGCCCTGCCCGACGTCGAGTGGGCCGACTCCATCGAGGTGACGGCATGACCACCGAGGACCTCGAGCAGTATGAGAGCGAGATCGAACTCGCGCTCTACAAGGAGTACCGGGACGTCGTCGGCCTCTTCGCCTACGTCGTGGAGACCGAGCGTCGCTTCTACCTGGCCAACGCCGTCGACGTCCAGGTGCGGGCCACGGCGGGCGGCGAGGTGTACTTCGAAGTCGTCATGTCCGACACCTGGGTCTGGGACATGTACCGTCCGGCGCGCTTCGTCCGCAATGTCCGGGTGCTGACGTTCAAAGACGTCAACGTCGAAGAGCTCGCCAAGCCCGACCTGGACCCGGCCGGTGAGGCAGGCTTCGGCAGCTGATCGCCGCTCGTGCTCTGCCGGCCTCGCCGCCTGGCCGCAACGTGTCAGGTCACGACAGCGAGATATCCGTACCTTCCACAGCCAGGATCGGCGCTCCGGTCGTCGCATCGATGATCGACGGCGGCTAGCGCGACGCGCGAAGCGGACAACGGTCGTTACCCGCTCTGGCCCTTTCCGCGACGGTCGGAGTTCCAGCGGCGTGACCTGGTTGTCCCCAGCGACGACGAAGCGGGCAGTGACGTCCCCAGATTGCCGACAGCCCTGCCAGCAGCGGAGCTGCCGCTGCCAATCTCGCGGCGGAGGTGGTCGCGATGCGCGGCAAGGACGCAGTGGGACAGTACGGCGAGGACGTCGCGGCGCGGCATCTGCAGGCTAGCGGTCTTGTTGTGCTGGAACGCAACTGGCGTTGTGAGCGCGGCGAGATCGACATCGTCGCCCGCGAGGGTGACGTCCTGGTGGTCTGCGAGGTCAAGACCCGGCGGTCGGCCGCATACGGTTCGCCGCTGGAGGCGGTGACCCGACGCAAGGCTGCTCGGTTGCGCGCATTGGCGTTGCGATGGTTGGACGAGCGCGCGGTGCATCCGCGCGAGATTCGGTTCGACGTCATCGGTGTCACTCCACGAGACCGTGGTGCGGCCCTGGTCGAACACGTTCGCGGCGTGGCCTGATCGTGGCGCTCGGCCGGGTGACCGGGTCGGTTGTGGTGGGGGTGGGCGCCGCGCTGGTGGAGGTCGAGGCCGACGTGGGTCAGGGCCTGCCGGCGACCGTGATCGTGGGCCTGCCGGACACCGCGGTCACCGAGGCGCGGGACCGCGTCAAGGCCGCCGTCCGCAACAGCGGGCTGCAGTGGCCCGGGCAACGGGTCACCGTCGGGTTGTCGCCGGCCTGGGTCCCCAAACGTGGCCCCGGGCTGGACCTCGCGATCGCCGTCGCGGTGCTGGCCGCCACGGGTCAGCTTCCCGACGAGCGCGCGCGACGTGCGCTCGTCGTCGGGGAGCTGGGTCTGGACGGTCGGGTCCGGCCGGTCCGCGGCGTGGTCGCCGCTGCGATCGAAGCTGCACGTCAAGGACTGCCCGGGATCGTGGTGCCGGTGGCCAATGTCGTTGAGGCTGCTGTTGTTCCGGGCCTGGACGTGACCGGGGTGACGAGTCTGGCGCACGTCGTGGCAGTGCTGCGAGGTGAGCAGCCCGGTGCGGACCCGGTGCCGGAGGAGACGGTGACCGCCCGGCCCGACCCGCCCGATCTGCTCGACGTGCGGGGGCAGCACGAGGCCCGGCTGGCGCTGGAGGTGGCAGCGGCCGGTGGCCATCACGTGTTCCTGCTGGGGCCGCCGGGTGTCGGCAAGACGATGCTGGCCGAACGGCTGCCCGGGCTGCTGCCCGACCTCGACGAGGCGGACGCGCTCGAGGTGACCGCGGTCCGGTCCGTGGCCGGCCGCCTCGGTCCCGGCGACGGCCTGGTCGTGCGTCCGCCGTACGAAGCGCCGCACCATTCCGCGACGCTGGCCGCGCTGGTCGGCGGTGGCACGGCAGGCCGGCTACGTCCCGGGCTGGTGTCGTTGGCCCATCGCGGCGTGCTGCTTCTCGACGAATCGCCGGAGTTCGACCGCCGTGCACTCGACGCCCTTCGGCAGCCGCTGGAGTCCGGGACGGTCACGCTGGCCCGGGCCGATCTCTCGGCGGTCCTGCCGGCCCGCTTCCAGTTGGTGCTCGCGGCCAACCCCTGCCCCTGCGGCGCGGTGTCGCCGCGTGGCGACGACTGCTCGTGTTCGCCGGCGGTCCGTCGTCGGTACCTCGCCCGGTTGTCCGGGCCGCTGCTGGATCGGGTGGACCTGCGGCTCGCACTCAGCCGTCCCACCGCTGCCGACCTCGCCGAGACCGGTGCGCTGGAGGGATCGGCCGTCGTGGCGGCGCGGGTCCGCGACGCCCGAGCGCGCAGCGCGTCGCGGTTGGCCGGTACGGGCTGGCGATCCGGTACCGAGGTTCCGGGGCCGCGGCTTCGCCGTACCTGGCCGCCGGACACCGCGGCCAGCCGGTTGCTCGACGGTGCGGTCGCCGCTCGGCGTCTCACGCTGCGGGGCGCCGACCGCGTGTTGCGCGTCGCCTGGACCCTGGCGGACCTGGCCGGCCGCGACCGGCCAGGTGCCGACGAGGTCGGTCTGGCGATGACGTTGCGCTCCGGCGAACAGCAGTGGGCGGCGTAGTGGGCCCACGATCCCCTGCGCCGCAAGCGATACCGGCGCAGGATGCGTCGTCGGGCTCGCGGGACGCGCAGCTGCGCGCACGGGTCCTGCTCGGCCGGCTGGCCGAGCCCGGGACCGCGTCGGTCGGGCGCCTGGTCGCCGAGATCGGCCCGGAAGCGGTCGTCGCGGCGTTGCGTCGCGGGCAGTCGGGTCTGCGGTGCGCACCGGACCTGACGGCGCGACTGTCGACCGCTGATCCCGATGTCGACCTCGAACGCGCGACGCAGGCCGGGGCCCGGGTGGTGATCCCGGGGGATCGGGAATGGCCCACGCAGGTGGACGATCTGGGCGATCGGCGCCCGTTGCTGTTGTGGGTCCGCGGCGCCGGCGACCTGCGGCTGCTCGCGTTGCGGTCGGTCTCCGTCGTCGGAGCCCGGGCGGCGACGGCGTACGGCGTAGCGGTCGCAGCGACGCTGGCCGAAGGGCTCGCCCGGGCCACGGCAACGGTGGTGAGCGGGGGCGCCTTCGGCATCGACGCCGCCGCGCACCGCGCCGCGCTCGCCGTGGACGGGGCCACCATCGCCATGCTGGCGTGCGGGGTGGACGTCGCGTATCCACGTGCCCACGACGCCCTGCTGGCCCGGATCGCCGACGACGGCCTGCTGGTGTCCGAGGCGCCGCCGGGCGCCGCGGCCCACAAACACCGCTTCCTGCAACGGAATCGCCTGATCGCCGCGCTCACGCGCGGCACGGTCGTGGTCGAGGCCGCGCTGCGATCGGGGTCGCTGCGCACGGCCCGCGAGGCCGCGGCACTCGGCCGCCCGGTGCTCGGCGTGCCCGGCCCGGTCACCTCGATGATGTCCGCGGGGGTGCACGACCTCATCCGGCAGGGCGAGGCGACCCTGGTGACCGCCGCCGACGAGGTCCTGGAGGTGGCCGGGGACTACGGCACCGACCTGGCCGCCGTCCGGTCCGGTCCGGCGCGGCCGACCGACGACCTCACCGCGACGCAACGGCGCGTGCTCGACGCCCTCCCGGTCCGGACGTCGGCGTCGGTGAGCGCGCTGAGCGCGTCGGCGGGCGTCGCCACACCGACGCTGCTGGCGTCGCTGGGCGTCCTGGCCGCGCGCGGCCTCGCGCAGCAGGATGCCGCCGGCTGGCGGATCAGCGGCGCGCCGCGCCGGGCGTGAGGAGACCCGGTGTGACGGGACCCGGTGTGACGAGGTCGGCGCGTCCCGGCGCGACACCACTGCGCTGCTGTCGCACCATGGCCGGGTGACCGCCGCCGCCGTCTCGACCGCCGTCGACCCACGAAGGGTGTCCGGCGGCGGATCGTCCGCGGATCAGATCGACCTGACCTCGTCCGCAGCTCGGACCGATCGCACGTCGTCCGCAGCTCGGATCGACCCGACCCCGCCCGCGGACCAGACCGACCTGGCTTCGCGCGCAGCTGAAATCGACCTCACGCTGCCACCGGAGCTGGCCGACGCACTGGACGGTTTCGCCGACCACCTGGTGCACGAGCGTGGCCGCGGGATCCACACGACTCGGGCGTACGTCGGCGACGTCCGGAGCCTGCTGCGCCACGCGGCGTCCCGCGGCGCGACGATCCTGGTCGACCTCGACCTGTCCACTCTGCGGTCCTGGCTGGCAGCGCAGGACCGAGCCGGCCTTTCTCGGGCCACCTTGGCCCGGCGGGGCGCGGCCGGCCGGGCCTTCACCGCCTGGCTGGCGCGGCGCGGGCTCGTCGAGGCCGATGCCGGCCAGCGGCTCGCGACTCCGCGCCCCCACCGCACGCTTCCGGCCGTCCTGTCGACGAGCCAGGCCGCCGAGCTCATGCACGTAGCGGAGGTGAGCGCCGACGACGGCAGTGCCGCCGGCCAGCGCGACCGCGCCATGCTCGAGCTGCTCTACGCCACCGGGATCCGCGTCAGCGAACTGGCCGGACTCGACGTCGACGACGTCAACCACGATCGGCGCACGGTACGGGTGCTCGGCAAAGGTGGCCGGGAGCGCACGGTGCCCTACGGCACCCCGGCGGCGTCCGCTCTCGCGGACTGGCTGCTGACCGGTCGCCCCCGGCTGGCCGGGGATTCAGCGGGCCCGGCGTTGTTCCTCGGTGTCCGCGGGCGGCGGATCGATCCTCGGACCGTGCGCGATCGGGTCCACCGACTCGTGGCCGGTGTGCCGGGGGCGCCGGACCTGGGGCCCCACGGGCTGCGGCACTCCGCGGCCACCCATCTGGTCGAGGGCGGTGCGGACCTGCGGGCGGTTCAGGAACTGCTCGGGCACGCTACCCTCGCCACGACCCAGGTCTATACCCATGTGTCCGTCGAGCGGTTGAGAGTCTCGTATGAGCAGGCGCACCCCCGTGCCTGACGGGTCCGCCTCGATCCTCCCCGACGAGCCGGGCCTCGTGGTGGTGGAGGACGAGCAGGACGGCCAGGACCAGCTCAGCGTCGCCGACGACGTCGAGGACGAGGCGTTGTCGGCGGAACTCGACCAGGCGGAGGCTGCGGCACACCAGCGAGCCTCCGAGGTGGCGCTGCGCGAGCTGTGGGTCTCGTTCAAGAAGACGCAGGACGCCGAGCTGCGGGAGCGGCTGATCCTGCACTACTCGCCGCTGGTGAAGTACGTCGCCGGCCGGGTCGGTGTCGGTCTGCCCCCCAACATCGAGCAGGCCGACCTGGTGTCGTACGGAATCTTCGGTCTCATGGACGCGATCGACAAGTACGACCTCGAACGCGCCATCAAGTTCGAGACGTACGCGATCAGCCGGATCCGCGGCGCGATCATCGACGAGCTGCGCAGCATCGACTGGATCCCGCGCTCGGTGCGCTACAAGGCGCGCGAGGTCGAGAAGGCGTACGCGACCCTGGAGGCGAGCCTGCAGCGCTCGCCCACCGAGGCCGAGGTGGCCGCCGAACTCGACGTCAGCGTCGCCGACCTCCGGGCGATCTTCAGCCAGGTGTCGTACGTCAACGTCGTGGCCCTCGACGAGCTGCTGCACGCCGGCGGCGACAAGAGCGACCGGGTCACTCTCGGCGACACCCTGGAAGACACCCGCGTCGACGATCCGGTGCTCACGTTCGAGACCGAGGAAACCAAGTACGTCCTGGCACGGGCGATCAACACGCTGCCCGAGCGCGAGAAGATCGTCGTGACGCTGTACTACTACGAGGGGCTCACGTTGGCCGAGATCGGCCAGGTGCTCGGGGTCACCGAGAGCCGGATCTGCCAGCTGCACACCAAGGCCGTGCTGCAGCTTCGAGGGCGCCTCACCGACGGTCACGACGACTGAGTCGTCGCCGTACGACGGTGGCTCCGACCGCCGCAGCCACCACAGCCGCGGTGCTGAGCAGCGCTCCGGACGTCGGTGTCCCGGATCGCGCCGGCCCAGCTGACGTCATCGCGCCGGGCGGCTCGCCGCCGGAGGCCTCCGGCGGACCGGCCTCCGACATTCCCGCCACGACCGGCCCCGTGCGCGACCCGGTGCCCCCGTCCGGCCTCGTGCCCGCGCCGAGGCCCGCGCTCGGCCCGAGGTCGGCGCCCGAGCCGCGGCCGACGTCCGGTTCGAGCGACGTCGGGGGGACCAGGACGATGCGGACGGGACCGACCAGCAGCAGCGGATCGAGGTAGGTCTCGTCGCGCCGCAGTCCCCAGTGCAGGCAGGCCGGCACCCCGCCGCAGTGACCGGCGCCGGATCCGATCGTGCCGATCGGCTCCCCGGCTCGCACGGCGTCGCCGACGGTGACCGAGGCGTCGACCGGCTCGTACGTCGTGCGGACCGACCCCGACGTCACGGTCACCACGCCGCGGCCGGCGAGTGAGCCGGCGAACGTCACCGTCCCGTCCAGCGCCGACCGCACCCGGTCGCCCGGCCATGCGGCAAGGTCGACGCCACGGTGCCCGGGCAGCCAGTCGCGATCGGGCGGATCGAATCCGGTCACCACCGTGACCGAATCGTCCAGCGGCCAGCGTCCGGCGGGAAGGCCGGTCGCCGCACCGACGGCGGCCGGCGCGGGCGGCACGATGGCGACCACGCCACCCAGCGCGACGGCAAGGGCCGCTCGGCGTCCCGCTGCCGGCCACCCCGTCCGGGTCCGTCGTCGTCCCGCGGATCGCGGTCGCTGTCGGCAGAGTCGCATGCGCCCACCCTGGGCGCGGCCGGTCTCGGTCGGCGTCGTCCTCGGCGACCTGGGGACGGCCGTGCCGCAGTGGCGCCGTCGGTGGATTCGGCCGCTCGGGCGGCGCTGCGTACACTGGCCCGCGGCCGGTCCTCGGACTGGCCGATTTCGCACGCCCGCGTACCGGTGACCTCACCGGCGTCGGTCTCCACGGTCCCGGTTCGCCGGGCGGGTCCGACGGCGAGCGTCAGGGCGGGACTCCAGCCGGCGTCCTGCGACAACCGACATGACCGGCCGCCGCGTCACGCGCGAGCCGGCAGAGGAGACCGACATGGCCGTCGTCACCATGCGACAGCTGCTGGAAAGCGGAGTCCACTTCGGACACCAGACCCGCCGCTGGAACCCCAAGATGCGCCGGTTCATCTTCACCGAGCGCAACGGCATCTACATCATCGACCTGCAGCAGTCGCTGTCCTACATCGACCGCGCCTACGAGTTCCTCAAGGAAACCGTGGCGCACGGCGGTTCGATCATGTTCATCGGCACCAAGAAGCAGGCGCAGGAGGCGATCGCCTCGCAGGCGACCCGGGTCGGGATGCCGTACGTCAACCAGCGCTGGCTCGGCGGGATGCTGACGAACTTCTCCACCGTGCACAAGCGGCTGCAGCGCTTGAAGGAACTCGAAGAGATCGACTTCGACGACGTCGCCGGTTCGGGCCTGACGAAGAAGGAACTGCTCGTCCTCAACCGGGAGCGGGTCAAGCTGGAGCGGACCCTGGGCGGTATCCGGGACATGGCGCGGGTGCCCAGCGCGGTCTGGATCGTCGACACGAAGAAGGAGCACATCGCCGTCGGCGAGGCTCGCAAGCTCGGCATCCCGGTGGTGGCGATCCTCGACACCAACTGCGATCCGGACGAGGTCGACTTCCCGATCCCGGGCAACGACGACGCCATCCGCGCCGTCGCGCTGCTGACCCGAGTGGTCGCCGACGCGGCCGCGGAGGGCCTGATGGCACGCGCCGGTCGCGCTCGCGCCGAGGACGACAGCTCCGAGGTGGCTGGCGACGAGCCGCTGGCCGAGTGGGAGAAGGAGCTGCTCGCGGTTCCCGACGCCCAGCCGCCGGCCGACGCTGCCGCGCCGGACGCGCCGGCTGCCGACGCCGGCGCTGTGCCTCCCAGCCAGTAGCGCGCCGCGGTGCGGGACGGCATCGCCCCGCACCGCCGCGTTCCACCCGTACCAGCCACGAAAGGCAGCAGGACCCATGGCAGACATCACCGCCGCCGACGTCAAGAAGCTCCGCGACCTCACCGCCGCCGGAATGATGGAGTGCAAGAAGGCGCTGCAGGAGGCCGACGGCGACTTCGACAAGGCCATCGAGATCCTGCGGATTTCCGGCGTCGCCAAGGCAGCCAAGCGCGGTGCCGAGCGGACCACCAGCAACGGCCTGGTCGCCGCGTCCGGCGGCGCCCTCGTGGAGTTGCTCTGCGAGACCGACTTCGTGGCCAAGAGCGAGGACTTCCAGGCCCTCGCCGCCCGGCTGGTCGAGGCCGCGGCCACCGGTCGGCCCGCCGACACCGCCGCCTGGGGCGCGTTGCCGCTGGACGGCAGCACCGTCGCCGCCGAGGTCGAGCGGCTGGCCGCCGTGATCGGCGAGAAGCTCGAGCTCGGCCGGGTCGCCGTGCTCGACGAGCCGGTCGCGGTCTACCTGCACCGGCGCGCTTCCGACCTGCCACCGCAGGTCGGCGTCCTGGTGTCCTACACCGGCTCGGCGGACGCCGCTCGCGGTGCGGCCATGCAGGTGGCCGCGCTCAAGGCGTCGTACGTCACCCGCGACCAGGTGCCGGCCGATCTGGTGGAAGACGAGCGCCGTGTCGCGCAGGCGCGGGCCCTCGAGGAGGGCAAGCCGGCAGCGGCGCTGCCCAAGATCGTCGAAGGTCGCGTGAACGCGTTCTACAAGGACTCGGTCCTGCTGGAGCAGGAGTCGGTGCACGAGGCGAAGAAGACGGTCAAGGCCGTTCTCGACGAGGCGGGCACCACTGTCACCGCCTTCGTTCGCTTCGAGGTCGGGCAGCCGTAGGGCAGACTGCCCGCAGCACCGTCGCCGATCCCGGCGGCGCGACCCCCGGCGCCCGGACGTGGAGGAGTGCGTGACCGAGACCCCCACGACCGCGACTGCCACCACCGCGGCTCCGGCGACCGTGGCGACCGCCCGGGTGGAGCAGCCCGCGCTCGAGGGGACCTGGGAGTCCTGGCCCGAGGCACCCTCGGGTGGCTGGTCACGGGTGTTGCTGAAGCTGTCCGGCGAGGCCTTCGCCGGCGGCGGGGGGCTCGGGGTGGATCCCGACGTGGTGCAGTCGATCGCCCGGCAGATCGCCGCGGTGGTCCGGTCCGGGGTGCAGGTCGCCGTCGTCATCGGCGGCGGCAACTATTTCCGCGGGGCGCAGCTGCACGACCGGGGCATGGACCGCAGCCGCGCGGACTACATGGGCATGCTGGGCACGGTCATGAACTGCCTGGCGCTGCAGGACTTCCTGGAGAAGCAGGGCGTCGAGACGCGGGTGCAGACCGCGATCACGATGGGGCAGGTCGCCGAGCCGTACATCCCGCGCCGGGCGATCCGCCACCTGCAGAAGGGCCGCGTCGTTATCTTCGGCGCCGGGCTGGGTGCGCCGTTCTTCTCCACCGACACCTGCGCCGCGCAGCGGGCGCTGGAGATCGGTGCCGGCGTCGTGCTCATGGCCAAGGGCGTGGACGGGGTGTACGACGAGGACCCGCGTACCGATCCCGCGGCGGTCCGCTTCGACCGGCTGACCCACGCCGACGTGCTGACCCGGGGGCTGCGGGTCGCGGACGCCACGGCGATCTCGTTGTGCCAGGACAACGCGTTGCCGATCGTGGTGTTCAACCTGCTGGTACAGGGCAACATCGCCCGCGCCGTCCGTGGTGAGAGGATCGGCACCCTGGTGGCGGCGCCCTGAACCGGACGCCCGAGTCGGCGGCTCCGCAGCGGGCCGTGCCGGCACCCCGCCCGAACGGACAGGAGCCCAGGTGATCGACGAAACCCTCCTCGAGGCCGAGGAGAAGATGGAGAAGGCCATCGCGGTGGCTCGCGATGACTTCACGACGATCCGGACCGGCCGGGCGAACCCGTCGATGTTCACGAAGGTCCTGGTCGACTACTACGGCGCGCTCACGCCGGTCAACCAGTTGGCGTCGTTCGCCTCACCGGAGGCGCGGATGGTGATCGTCACGCCGTACGACAAGGGTTCGGTGTCCGCCGTCGAGAAGGCGATCCGTGACTCCGACCTCGGCGTGAACCCGACCAGCGACGGCACGATCATCCGCATCGTGCTGCCGCAGCTCACCGAGGAACGCCGCAAGGAGTTCATCAAGCTCGCCCGGCAGAAGGCGGAGGACGCCCGTATCTCGGTGCGGACCATCCGGCGGCACGCCAAGGAGACGCTGGACCGGCTGGTGAAGGACGGGGAGACCGGCGAGGACGACGTACGCCGTGCCGAGAAGTACCTCGACGAGGTGACCCAACGCAACGTCGCGCACATCGACGAGATCCTCAAGCACAAGGAAGCCGAACTTCTCGAGGTCTGACGCCCCGATGACCGAAGCCGACGAGCAGGCGGCGCCCCGGCGGGTGTCCCGGGCCGGGCGCGATTTACGGGCTGCCATCGCGGTCGGGGTCGCGCTCGGCGCCTTGGCGCTGCTGTGCCTGTTCACCTGGAAGTGGTCGTTCATCGCCTTCGCCGCGATCGCGATCACCGTCGGGGTTCTCGAACTGTGTACCGCGCTGCACGCCCAGGGCCTGCGGATGTCTCGCGGTGTCCTGGTCGCGGCGGCCGTCGTCGTCCCGGTCGTCGCAGCGGTATGGGGAGTGACCGGGCAACTGGCCGCGTTCGGTGTCGTGGTCCTGGCGCTGTTGTTGTGGCACCTGCGGTTCGGGCCCGAGGGCTACGTCCGCGACGTGGCCGCCAACGTGCTCGTCGCGGCCTACCTGCCGTTCATGGTCGGCTTCGTGATGCTGCTGCTGGCGCCGGCCGACGGCCCGGAGCGCGTCGTGGCATTCGTCCTGCTCACGGTGTGCAACGACGTCGGTGGCTATGCGGCGGGTGTCCTCTTCGGCCGGCACGCGATCGCGCCGGCGATCAGCCCGCGCAAGTCCTGGGAGGGCCTGGCCGGATCGTTCGTGCTGCAGGCCGTCGCCGGGGTCCTGCTGTTCACCCTCATGCTCGACGGGCAGTGGTGGCAGGGCCTGATCTGCGGATTGGTGCTCACCGTGACCGCCACCACCGGGGACTTCGCCGAGAGCGCGCTGAAGCGCGACCTCGGGGTGAAGGACCTCGGCACGGTCCTGCCGGGGCACGGGGGTGCCATGGACCGGCTGGACTCCCTCATTCCCAACGCCTTCGCGTCCTGGGCCCTGTTCACCGCCTTCCTCGGCAGCTGACCGGCGGACGCGGCCGGGTGGCCGAAGCGTCGGCCGGCGCGTGCGACCATGGGTCGCCATGACCACCCCCGCCGAGCTGGTGTTCGTCGCGCCGCGACGTCCTCGGCCACCCCGTCACCTCGCCGACCTGGACACCGCCGCTCGGCGTGCCGCAGTCGTCGAGCTGGGGGAGCCGGCGTACCGGGCCGATCAGCTGTCCCGGCACTACTTCAGCCGGTTGTCCGACGATCCGGCGAGCTGGACCGACGTCCCGGCGGCCTCACGGCAGCTGCTGGCCGGGGAACTGACGCCACCACTGCTGGAGCCGGTCCGCACGCTGCAGTGCGACGGCGGCGCCACCCGCAAGACGGTGTGGCGGTTGTTCGATGGCGCGCGGGTCGAAAGCGTGCTCATGGGCTACCCGGACCGGGTGACGATGTGCGTGTCCAGCCAGGCCGGTTGCGGGATGAACTGCCCGTTCTGTGCCACCGGGCAGTCGGGCCTGTTGCGCAACCTGTCCACCGCCGAGATCGTGGCGCAGGTGGTGGCCGGCGCCCGTGCGATCGCGCAGGGGGAACTGCCCGGGCAGCGGAACCGGCTGTCCAACGTGGTGTTCATGGGCATGGGAGAGCCGCTGGCGAACTATGCCGCGCTCGTCCGGGCGTTGCGACGGCTGATCGACCCCCCGCCGGGCGGCCTGGGGATGTCCGCGCGCGGGATCACCGTGTCGACGGTCGGGCTGGTCCCACGGATCGAGCAGCTCGCCGGTGAGGGGATGCCGGTCCGCCTGGCCGTGTCGCTGCACGCCCCCGACGACGAACTGCGGGACACCCTGGTCCCGGTCAACACCCGGTGGAAGGTCGCCGAGGTGCTGGCCGCCGCCTGGGGATACGCCGAACGGACCGGCCGGCGAGTCTCCATCGAGTATGCCCTCATCCGCGGGGTCAACGATCAGGCGTGGCGAGCGGACTTGTTGGGAGAGCTACTGTCCGGGCACCTGGTCCATGTCAACCTCATCCCGTTGAATCCCATCAGGCGCGAACCCGATGCGACGGGGCCGCACTACACCCGTTCGCGTGAGGCCGACATGCGCCAGTTCGTCCAGCGGCTGACGGCGCGTGGTATCAGCACGACGATGCGGGACACCCGAGGCAACGACATCGACGCAGCCTGCGGGCAGCTGGCAGCGGCGGAGTAGTTAGCCGAGTTTCTCGACCGGCTGCCGCAGGATCGTCCGCAACTGCTGGGGCGCCACCCGGCGGACATCGTTCAGATAGATCTCGTGATGCCGTCCGGTCATGCGCAGGCCGTGCGCGGGGATGAAGTCGTGGTGCATGGCCGACAGCGTCCCGGCTTCGGCGTCGTACGGGCCGATGTGGAGGGTCTGCACGCACGTGCCCTCGGCGAGCGACCTGCAGCGGAGCGCATCGATGCTCCTCGGAGCCTTGCGGTCGGCGACCGTGCTGACCGCCGCATCGACCAGGTCCGGGCCGATCCAGTCCGGAACCATGAGCATGACTGTCCAGTCCCAGGCCGACTTGTCCCGTCGGGAGGTGAAGGCGTCCATGTCCTCCGCCCACCACAGCGCCTCCAGCGGCGGGACGACGTAGTCCCGGCCGGCCTGTTTGCTCGCGAACTTCAGCGTGTACGCCACGGGATAGAGGGTCGCCACGGCGTCGGCGTACTCCACGGACGTGTTGGGGTCGCCGTGGCCGTCGATCATGAGGTACCGCAGCACCGGGACGTCGACGATCTCGACGATGCCCGCCCGGGCGCGGTAACTGCTGATCGCCTTCTTGACGTCGACCTTCGGGCTGGGTGCGGCCACCGGGCGACTATCGCAGCGGGGCGTGCGCGGTCAGGCCAGCGGGATGGCCAGGACCGGGATCGAGGTGGGCGCGGCCGACCCCCCGGCCGGCTCCACGGTCACGCCGACCGCGGCGGCCCGGGCCGGGTCGCCCTGCAGCATCATGCCCGAAACCCCATGTGCATCAGGCTGAAAGAGCCCGGCACTCGTCGGCGTCCCGGCGGTGTCCAGATACCAGGCCTGGTACGTCGACCCGGACGCCAGCTCGGCCATCCCGGAGGTCAACAGGGCAGCGCGGCCGCTGGCCGGTGACACCACCACGGCACCGTTGGCACCCTGCCCACCGGATGCCGGATGGGTCCGGGCGTCGGGGGCCGCCAGTACCGCGGTCAGTTGCGCCATTGACGCGGTCGTGGCGTCGAGGTCACGCGACATCCCGCCGAGGCGGGCCGACAGCACTCCGACAGCGGCGACGAGGACGACGACGGCGGCCACGAGCAGCCGGCTCCACACCGTCCTTTCGGCCGTCCGGCCGGCCACATACGGTGCGGCCGTAGCGGAATCCGGCGGCGGGTCCTGCCTGGTCCGCCCCGCCTCGGCCAGCACGCGCCCCCGCAGGCCGGCCGGCAACGCGGTGGCCTCGACTCCGGCGAGCCGGGCGGCGGCCTCGCGCAGGCCGCGGACCTCGGCACGGCAGACTGCGCACCGGTCCAGGTGCGCGGCGAACATGGCCGCCTCCTGCGCGTCGAGGGCATCGACGGCATAGGCACCGGTCAGCAGGTGCAGATCGTCGTGATCGTGACCGTCACGGCGGTGGTCGTCGGTCATGGCTCCACCCCCAGCGCGTCGCGCAGCCGGATCAGGCCGTCGCGCAGCCTCGTCTTGATCGTGCCGAGCGGAACGCCGAGCAGTTCGGAGACCTGCTGCTGGGTGTATCCGCCGTAGTACGCGAGGCTGATCGCCTCACGCTGCAGGTCGGTGAGGTCGACCAATGCCCGGCGGACGCGTTCGGCCTCCAGCCGGTCCTCGACGGTGTCCGCGACCTCGTCGTACTCGATGGTGGCGGTCATCGAACGCCGCTCCCGGTCCGATCCGCCTTGTTCGCTGCGGACCCGGTCGACCGCCCGGCGGTGGGCGATGGTGAGCAGCCAGGCAGCCCCTGAACCTCGGCGGGGATCGAAACTGGCGGCCTGCCGCCAGGCGTCCAGGAACGCTTCCTGCGCAACATCTTCAGCCATTCCCGGGTCCCGGACGACCCGTAGCGCGACTCCGTGCACCTTGCCGGCCATCCGATCGAAGACCGCGGCGTAGGCGGCGGTGTCGCCACGCGCGGTGCGGCCCAACAGGTCTTCGAGCGTCGGATCCGGCGGCGGCACGCTGCGCAGCGGCGAGCTGCGCGCACCGTCCGGACTGGTCATGACGTGACCGTCTCACGGGCGCTGCGGCTGCGCCGCACCTGGGCGCTGCGGCCGCACCGCCGCTGGAGGTGGCGGCTGCACCGCAGCTGGGCGCTGTGGCTCCGCCGCTGATGCGTCTGGGTAGGCCCGGCGATGCCGGGCCTACCCAGCCACTCCGATACCGGCACGCCGGTCAGCCCTTCGGGCTCAGCACGCCGTCGATCAGGTAGACGGTGGCGTTGGCCGTCGGCACGTTGCCGCAGACGACCTTGGCCGTCCCGTCGACGGTGAACGCCGTACCCGACCCGGTGACCTGCAACGACGCGCCTTCCAGGGTCTTGTGCGTGCCGGCCAGTTGCGCCGGCGCCAGCCGCTGCGGCACCACGTGATAGGTGAGCACCTTGGTCAGCAGGCCCTTGGGGTCCGCCATCGCCTTGTCCAGGGTGGCCTTGGGCATCGCGGCGAAGGCGTCGTTGACCGGCGCGAAGACGGTGATCCCCTGGGCGCTGTTGAGGGAGTCCCCGAGCCCGGCACTGGTGACCGCGCTGACGAGGGTCGACAGCAGCGGGTTGTGCGATGCCGCAGTGGCGACCGGATCGGTGGCCATGCCGGTGAAGCTGCCGGACCCGGTCGCCGGCACCGCCGCGCAGCCGGCGCCGAACACCTGGCTCGCGGCACCGCCCGACGGCATCGACGTGCCGGCCGGCGGCATCGAGGTGGAGGGCATCGCCGTCGCCGGCATCGAGGAGGGCGGCATCGAGCTGGCGGGTGGGTTGGCGGTCGGTGCGGCAGCGGAGCCACAGGCGGCCAGGCCGAGCACACCGGCGACGGCGATCCCGGTGACGGCGGCGTGCCGAGTGCGGCGGTGGTTGCAGGACATGAGGCTCCTTCGTTCGGCCCGCCCCGGTCAGCTGCCGGTGCGGTGATCGACGGTGGCGCAATGACTTCGGGCCGACGATCGGGATGGATTGGTCGGGTCTTCCGATCGCCTGCGCTTCATCCGACAATGACGACGAGCTCCTGCTGACCGGTGGCGCCCCGGGGATACGGCGTCGTGCGGGCTGCCGTCTGGACCACGCCGCTGCCGTCGGTCGCCCGCACCCGCAGCGTGTGCGGGCCTGGCGTGGCCTCCCACGGCAGCACCCAGGTACACCAGGTGTCCGCCGAGGGGACAGCGCCCAAACGCGCTGGGCGCCAATCGTCGTCGTCGATCTGCACCTCCACGGCCGAGATTCCGCGGTGCTGTGCCCACGCGACACCGGCGATCGCGACGCGGCCGGGAGCCAGCCGGCTCAGCGGCGCCGGGACGTCGATCCGGGCCTGGGTGAGGATCGGCCCGTTGACGTCCCAGCCGCGCTGGGTCCAGTACGCCGGATCGTCGGCGTACGTCGTCGCCTTGATCGACACGAGCCACTTGGTCGCCGAGACGTAGCCGTACAGGCCGGGCACCACCAGCCGGACCGGGAATCCGTGGTCCAGCGGAAGCGGTTCGCCGTTCCAGCCCACCGCGATCAGCGCGTCGCGGCCGTCGGTGGCGATCGATACCGGCGTACTGGCGGTCCAACCGTCGGCCGACGTACTGAGCAGTTGCTCTGCCGCAGGCTGTATGCCGGCCCGATCGAGGACGTCGGTGAGTCGTACGCCGAGCCAGCGGGTCGAGCCGACGTAGGGACCGCCGACCTCGTTGGACACGCAGGTCAGCGTGATGTCGCGCTCGACCAACGGCATCGCCAGCAGGTCGTCGTAGCTCAGCCGCAGCGGCCGGTCCACCATCCCGCCGATCTCCAGCGCGTAGCTACGCGGGTCCAGTCGGGGAACGATCAGGGCGGTGTCGACCCGATAGAACTGATCACTGGCGGTCTGGAACGGCGTCGCACCGGGGACGCCGCTGTCGACCCCGGGTGGCAGCGGCGGCGCGGGATCCGCCGGCGCCGGCAGCCGGATCGTGGCCCGGGCTGCCTCGAGCTCGGCCCGCGACCGCGACAGCCGCAACCCGGTTCCGCCGGTAGCGAGGGCGACCACGCCCAGGCCGGCGCCCAACGCCAGGAATCGTCGCCGCGACGGGCGGACGAGTTGGGGCCGGGCGAGCGCGGCCGCGGTTTCGCCGGCGCCGGTAGCCGCCGGCGGGCGCTCCGGCAGGTCGGCCGGCCTCGGCGCGGCGGCGGATCGCAGCGCCAGCAGGGCTACGGCGGCGACGGCGGCGCCGATCAGCGCCGGCATGGCGTCCGTTGCGGTCGAACCTGGACGCGTCAGGGTCGCGGCTGCACCGAGCACCCCGAGCAGGGCGACCAGCGCGGATCCGATCAGGCGGTGCCGGCGGACGAGCATGCCGGCAACAGCGGCGGCCCCGATCAGGACGGCGACCATGCCCCCGACGAGAACGGTCTTGTCGGCAGTTCCGAAGCGGGACACCGCGAATTCCTTCAACGGTGTGGGCGCGAGGTCGATCGCCGACGATCCGACGGCGAGGACCGGGTCGCCCCGCCCGGCGAGCGCGGCGAGCAGCAGCGCGACGCCGATCCCGGTGGCCCCCGCCACGATCCCCGCGGCGGCCCAGCCGACCAGGTCGACCCAGCGGCCGGCAGCCCGTGACGTGGTTCGGCCGCGCAGTCCAGCGTGGGACGGCTCGGCGGCCGGGTCCGGCCGTTCCTGGGTCACCGCCGTATTCGGTGCTCCGTCCCGACCGGATTGGCACTGCGCCGGGCTGGATTGGGCTGCCGGCCGCCCTGTCGTGCTGCCGGCGGAGTCCACCAGGGCGACGTCGCGCCCGCACGGCGAACGCGTGTCGTCAGCGGTTTCCCGGAAATCCGAGGTCGACCATCGACCTGCCGGAACTGGGCCACCGGGCGGTGACGACCTTGTCCCGAGTGCAGAAGTCGATCCCGCGGGGACCGTAGATGCCGGTGTCGCCGAACAGCGAGGACTTCCACCCGCCGAAACTGAAATGGGCGGCCGGGACGGGGATCGGCACGTTGATCCCGACCATGCCGGCAATCGCCTCGAACTGGAAGCGGCGGGCCGCGGCGCCGTCCCGGGTGAAGATCGCCGCGCCGTTGCCGTACCGGTTGCGGTTCACCAGCTCCACGGCCTCGTCGTACGTCGCGGCACGCACCACCGACAGCACCGGACCGAAGATCTCGTCGTCGTACACCGCCATGCCCGGCCGGACCCGGTCCACGAGCGAGGGTCCCAGGTAGAACCCGCCCGCCGGCAGCGCGGCGGTCCGTCCGTCCGCGACGACCGTGGCGCCCTGTGCCGCAGCGGAATCGAGGTACCCGGCGACCCGGTCCCGGTGTGTTGCGGTGATCAGCGGGCCCAGGTCGGCCGCCGGATCGGTCGCCGGGCCCACCCGCAGCCCGGGCAGCCGATCGGCGATCGCCTCGACGAGGGCATCGGCGATACCGCCGACGGCGACGACGACCGACACCGCCATGCACCGTTCGCCGGCCGAGCCGTACGCCGCGCTGACCGCCGCGTCCGCAGCCAGGTCCACGTCGGCGTCCGGCAGCACGACCAGGTGGTTCTTCGCGCCGCCGAGTGCCTGCACCCGTTTGCCGGCGGCGGTCGCCGCGACGTACACCGAGCGGGCGACCGGCGTCGATCCGACGAAACTGGCCGCGGCGACATCCGGATGGGCCAGCAGCCGATCGACGGCTTCCTTGTCACCCTGCACGACGTTGAACACGCCGGCCGGCAGGCCGGCCTGCGCCCACAGTTCGGCGAGCAGCAGGGACGCCGTCGGTACCTTCTCGGAAGGCTTGAGCACGAAGGCGTTTCCGCAGGCGATCGCCGTGCACATCATCCACAACGGCACCATGACCGGGAAGTTGAACGGCGTGATCCCCACCATCAGGCCCAGGGGCTGGCGGATCGAATACACGTCGACGCCGGTCGACACCTGTTCGCTGTAGCCGCCCTTGAGCATGCCCGGCACGCCGCAGGCGAACTCGGCATTCTCCAGGCCGCGAGCGATCTCGCCGGCGGCGTCGGCCGGCACCTTGCCGTGCTCGGCGCTGACCACGGCCGCCAGGTCGTCGCGGCGCTCGGCCAGCAACTGGCGGAACGCGAAGAGGATCTCGGTACGGCGCGACAGCGACACCGTGCGCCAGCCCGCGGCAGCCCGTACCCCTGAGGCGATGGCCGCGTCCACCTCGGCCACCGACGCCAGACCGACCCGGGCCTGTTCGCGGCCGGTGGCCGGGTCGAACACCGGCGCGAACCGGCCCGACGACGACGGCGTCCGTTCGCCGTCGATCCAGTGCGGCACGGTACGGACTGGTCCGGTCATCGGGGCTCGCAACGCTCGGCGTGGCCGAGGGCGGGCGCCTCGACTCCGGTCGAGAGCCTGGCACGAGATCGGCGACCGGTCGCACCCCGGTGTCCCGTCGCGGTCACCGTCGTGCGACGGGCGGCCGCGATCGGGGACACTGGGCCGGTGACCTCGCCGTCGAGCGACTCCTCCCGCCCAGCGCGGCGGGACGTCGTCGTGCTCGGCAGTACGGGATCCATCGGTACCCAGGCCCTGCAGGTGATCGCAGCGAACCCGGACCGGTTCCGGGTCGTCGGGCTGGCCGCCGGCGGTGCCGACGTCGACCTGCTGGCCGAGCAGGCCGTCGACCATGACGTCGCAGTCGTGGCGCTGGCGCGGCCCGAGGCGCACGAGTCGTTGCTCGCCGCGCTGCGGCGGAAGGCGGCCGGTCGGTCGCCACGGGCCCGGGCGCCGGAGATCCTCGTCGGCCCGGACGCTGCAGCCGAGGTCGCCAGTTGGCCCTGCGACGTGGTGCTCAACGGCCTGGCCGGTGCTGCGGGTCTGGTGCCTACGGTGCGAGCGTTGCAGGCCGGCCGCCAGCTCGCGCTGGCGAACAAGGAGTCGCTCATCGTCGGTGGTCCCGTGGTCACCGACCTGGCCGGCCCCGGTCAGCTGATCCCGGTGGACTCCGAGCATTCCGCACTCACCCAAGCGCTTCGGGCCGGAGGTCCGGACGAGGTACGCCGACTGGTCCTCACCGCCAGCGGCGGCCCGTTCCGCGGCCGGGACCGCGCATCGCTGGCGGACGTCACCCCGGCCGATGCGTTGGCGCACCCCACCTGGGACATGGGCCCGCTGGTCACCGTGAACTCCGCGACGCTGATGAACAAGGGTCTTGAACTCATCGAGGCCCACTTGTTGTTCGACCTGCCGCTGGACCGCATCGACGTCGTCGTCCATCCGGAGTCGATCGTGCATTCGATGGTCGAGTTCGTCGACGGCTCTACCGTCGCGCAGGCCAGCCCGCCGGACATGCGGCTGCCCATCGCGCTGGCCTTGGGCTGGCCGGATCGCGTCCCCGGCGCGGCCGCCGGCTGCGACTGGACCAGTGCCGCCCGCTGGACGTTCGAACCGCTGGACGAAGCGACCTTCCCGGCCGTGGCGCTGGCCCGGCGTGCCGGCGCCGCCGGGGGGACGACCCCGGCGGTTCTCAATGCGGCCGACGAGGCATGCGTGGCAGCGTTCCTGGCCGGTCGGCTGCCGTTCCTCGGGATCGTCGACACCGTCGCCCGGGTTGTCGACGAGCACCTCGCCGGTGGCGACGGACGGCCCGGCTCGCGCTACGTCGATCCGGCCCGGAACCGGCTGACGATCGACGACGTCTTCTCCGCACAGGACTGGGCGCGAGCGCGGGCCCAACAGTGGTGTGGCACGTCGACGCCCGCGGGCTCACCCCGCGGGCCGGCAGCACGGCAGGAGGTGGGCGCGTGACGACCGCCGTCACGATCGTCGGCGCCCTGCTGTTCTTCGGCGTCATCGGCCTGTCGATCGCGTTGCACGAGGTCGGACACCTCTTGCCGGCCAAGCGGTTCGGCGTACGCGTTCCGCAGTACATGGTCGGTTTCGGCCCGACGCTGTGGTCGCGCCGACGCGGCGAGACCCAGTACGGCATCAAGGCGGTCCCGCTCGGCGGCTACGTCCGGATGATCGGCATGTACCCGCCCGGACCGGACGGCACGCTGCGGGTCTCGACCACCGGCCGGATGCGGACGATGATCGACGACGCTCGCCGGCAGAGCGCCGAGGAGGTCGGTCCCGGCGACCACGACCGGGTGTTCTACCGGTTGTCCGTGCCGAAGAAGCTCACGGTCATGCTCGGCGGACCGGTCATGAACTTGCTGCTGGCGTGCCTGCTGTTCACCGTCCTGCTGGTGGGCATCGGCACCCAGTCGCTGGGCAACACGGTCCGCAGTGTGGTGCCCTGCCTGCCGACCACCGCCCAGGACAGCGGGGCGGCAGCCGCCGGTGGCGGCTGTCCGGCCGGCTCGCAGCCCACCCCGGCTGCGGTCGCCGGCCTGCGGCCCGGCGACACGATCACCGCGGTCGGTGCCACCCCGGTGGACGACTGGACGTCGTTGACCGCAGCGGTCAGCGCGGCGGGGACCGGCGCGACGACGGTGACCTTCGTCCGCGACGGGGTCACCAGCACCGCGCCGGTCACCCTGGTCGCCGCGCCCCGCCCGGTGATGGCCGACAGCGCGCCCACCGGGCAGACGGAGGTGAGGCCCTTCCTCGGTGTCGGGCCGGACGCCGTGTGGGTGCGGCAACCGGTGACCGCGGTGCCCGGTTTCCTCGCCGACACCGTGACCCGTACCGTCGGCGCCCTCATCTCGTTCCCGAGCAAACTGGTGGAACTCGCCGGGGACGTGTTCTCCGGGCAGCAGCGCGCCACCGATGGTCCGATCAGCGTCGTCGGGGCGTCGCGATTGGGCGGAGAGGCGCTGGCGCTCAACGAGTCGTGGGAGACGAAAGCGGCGATGTTCGTCTCGCTCGCGGCGAGCATCAACCTCTTCCTCTTCATGTTCAACCTGCTGCCGCTGCTGCCGCTGGACGGTGGTCACGTCGCCGGCGCGCTGTACGAAGGCGCCCGGCGACAGCTCGCCCGGTTCCGCCGCCGCCGCGATCCCGGCCCGGTCGACACCGCACGACTGCTGCCGGTGGCGTACGTCGTCACCACGATCCTGCTCGTGGTCGGGGGACTGGTCATCTACGCGGACCTGTTCGACCCGATCACGCT
This sequence comes from Actinomycetota bacterium, assembly GCA_004297305.1. Classification (NCBI taxonomy): domain Bacteria; kingdom Bacillati; phylum Actinomycetota; species Actinomycetota bacterium. Next base: position 13,082 of record SCTR01000012.1, on the reverse strand, counting down.
GGGCAGCTGACGCCGGGCACGGGACGCGTGACCGGCCGGGCCGGCGTCGTGCGACGGCCGGGTGACCGGCCGCGGCACAGGGGATACTGGGCGCCATGAGCGTGTCCTTGGGCCTGCCCGCCGTACCGCCGCCGACGCTGGCGCCACGGCGCCGAACCCGGCAACTGCTCCTGAAGCATCCGACGCATCCGGTCGCGGTCGGTGGTGACGCCCCGGTCTCGGTGCAGTCCATGGCAACCACCCTCACCGCCGATGTGAACGCGACGCTGCAGCAGATCGCGCAACTCACCGCCGCGGGCTGCCAGGTGGTCCGGGTCGCCGTACCGAGCCAGGACGACGCCGACGCCCTCCCGCAGATCGCTCGGAAGTCGGGGATCCCGGTGATCGCCGACATCCACTTCCAGCCGAAGTACGTCTTCGCGGCCATCGCCGCCGGCTGCGCCGGGGTCCGGGTGAATCCGGGCAACATCAAGGCGTTCGACGACAAGGTGAAAGAGATCGCGATCGCCGCCGGCGACGCCGGTATCCCGATCCGGATCGGTGTGAACGCCGGTTCGCTCGACCCCCGGTTGCTGCGCAAGCACGGCAAGGCGACGCCCGAAGCCCTGGTGGAGTCCGCGTTGTGGGAGGCCGGGCTGTTTGCCGAACACGGCTTCAACGACCTCAAGATCTCGGTGAAACACCACGATCCGGTGGTCATGGTGCGGGCGTACGAGTTGCTCTCGGAGTCCTGCGACTACCCGCTGCACCTGGGGGTCACCGAGGCCGGGCCCGCGTTCCAGGGCACGGTGAAGTCCGCGGTCGCGTTCGGGGCGCTGCTGTCGCAGGGGATCGGAGACACGATCCGGGTGTCGCTGTCCGCCCCACCGGTCGAAGAGGTGAAGGTCGGCATCGCGATCCTGGAGTCGCTCAACCTGCGACAGCGCGGCTTGGAGATCGTCTCCTGTCCGTCCTGCGGCCGTGCCCAGGTCGACGTGTACACGTTGGCGGAGGAAGTCACGGCCGGCCTGGAAGGCCTGACCGTGCCGCTGCGCGTCGCGGTGATGGGGTGCGTGGTCAACGGGCCCGGTGAGGCGCGCGAAGCGGACCTCGGGGTCGCGTCCGGCAACGGGAAGGGCCAGATCTTCGTGCGTGGCACGGTCGTCAAGACCGTGCCCGAGGCGCAGATCGTCGAGACCCTGATCGAGGAGGCGCTCCGGCTGGCCGACGAGCTCGGCAGCAGCGGCGGGCCCGGGACGCCGGTCGTCACCACCAGCTGACCCGCCGGCTCGTCGACTGCCGTCGCACCGCGGCGGCTCGCGCTCCCGCGGATCGCACGCCTTCACCTCGCACCACGGCGGATCGCCCCGCTGCGGCGATGCGACCCGGCGCGGCGGGTTCGACGTACGCGAGGATGCGGACGTGCCGGGTCTGCTGCGGGTCCTGACCGCGCGCGACCTCGACGAGGTCCGCGCGCTGCTGGCACGCGACCCGGTCCGGCACTGCTTCGTGGCGTCCCGGCTCGCGTCGGGTGACCTCGACCCGTGGCAGCTCGGCGGCGAGCTGTGGGGGTACGTCGAGGACGACGTGCTGCAGTCCGCGCTGTACGCCGGAGCCAATCTCGTCCCCGTGGCGACCAGCGACGCAGCCCGGGCCGCGTTCGCCGACCGGTGCCGGCGTATCGGCCGCCGGTGCTCGTCCATCGTCGGTGCCGCCGCTGAGGTGCTGGACCTGTGGCGGCTGCTGGAGCCGGCCTGGGGCCCGGCACGCGAAGTTCGCAGCCGGCAGCCGCTGATGGTGTGCGACTCCGCCCCGGCCGTCGCGGCCGATCCGGCCGTACGGCGGGTGCGCGAGGACGAGCTGGACCTGCTGGTCCCCGCCTGCGTCGCCATGTTCACCGAGGAGGTCGGTGTCTCGCCGCTGGCAGGCGGCGCGGCGGCGGCGTACCGGGCGCGGATCCTCGAACTGGTGCGGACCGGCCGCGCGTTCGCCCGGATCGACGGGGACCGGGTGGTGTTCAAGGCCGAAGTGGGTGCGGTCGGCGCGGGCGCCTGCCAGGTCCAGGGGGTATGGGTCGATCCGGCCCTGCGGGGCCGCGGCCTGTCGGCGCCCGGTATGGCGCGGGTCGTGCAGTACTGCCGGCAGGACATCGAACCGCTGGTCTCGTTGTACGTCAACGACTTCAACACGCCGGCCCGCAAGGCCTACCTGCAGGTCGGCTTCCGTGAGGTCGGCGACTTCGCCACCGTCCTGTTCTGACCCGCGCCCGGCCGGCCGCGGTGCCACCGCAAGGGTCCCGATGGGCGGCCGCCTGCGAGCCCTTGCGGTGGCACGGCCGCCCACGGCGGGCCGATATCCTCGGGGCCCGGCCGCCGGCCGCCAGCGCGCCCGGCGGGGCGTCGAGCCGAAGGAGTGCCGTGCTGCTGCGCATGTCGACGTTGTTCCTGCGTACGTTGCGCGACGACCCTGCTGACGCCGAGCTCGCCAGCCACCGGCTGTTGGTCCGCGCCGGGTACGTCCGCCGTGTGGCACCGGGAATCTTCACCTGGCTGCCCCTGGGGTACCAGGTGTTCCGCAACGTCGAACGGATCGTCCGGGCCCAGATGGACGCCGCCGGCTTCCAGGAGGTGCACTTCCCGGCGCTGCTGCCGCGTGAGCCGTACGAACAGACCGATCGCTGGAACGCCTACGGAGCCAACCTGTTCCGACTGCAGGATCGTCGCGGCAACGACTATCTGCTCGGGCCCACGCATGAAGAGATGTTCACCCTGCTGGTGAAGGGCGAGTACTCGTCCTACAAGGATCTGCCGCTCGTGCTGTACCAGATCCAGACGAAGTACCGTGACGAGGCTCGGCCTCGTGCCGGGATTCTTCGCGGCCGCGAATTCGTCATGAAGGACTCGTACTCCTTCGATATCGACGACGACGGCCTCGCGGCGAGCTATGCCCGGCACCGCGACGCCTACATCGCGACGTTCGACCAACTCGGATTGAACTACGTGATCGTTTCGGCGATGTCCGGTGCGATGGGCGGCAGTGCCAGCGAGGAGTTCCTCGCCGTCTGCGATGCCGGCGAGGACACGTTCGTCCGTTGTCCCGCCTGCGGTTACGCGGCCAATGTCGAAGCCGTGACCACGCCGCCGCCCGCAGCTGTGTCGTGGGAGGGGCATCCTGCTGCGCACGTCGAGGACACCCCCGATGCCGGCAGTATCGAGGCGCTGGTCGCCCTGTCGAATGACCGGCCCGACCTGCGTCGCGCCGATCGGGAATGGACGGCAGCGGACACGCTGAAGAACGTGCTGCTCATGGTGACCCATCCGGACGGGCAGACCGAACCGCTGGCCATCGGCCTACCCGGCGACCGTGAGGTCGACCTCAAGCGAGTGGAGGCCGCGGTGCACCCCGGCGTCCCACGGCCGTTCGAAGCAGCCGACTTCGACCGGCATCCCACCTTGGTTCGCGGTTATATCGGCCCGCAGTCCCTGGGCCAGAAGCAGTCCGCCGGGATCCGGTACGTCGTCGATCCCCGAGTGGCGACGGGCACCAGCTGGATCAGCGGCGGTGACGCTGACGGCAGTCACGTTTACGATCTGGTTGCTGGGCGCGACTTCGTCCCCGATGGCGTGATCGAGGCGGGCGACGTTCGTGACGGCGACCCGTGTCCGCGCTGCGGGACCGGCCTGCAGTCGGCGCGGGGCATTGAGATCGGCCACATCTTCCAGTTGGGCCGCAAGTACGCCGACGCCATGGACCTCAAGGTGCTCGACGAGAACGGCAAGCGGGTCACGGTGACCATGGGGTCTTACGGGCTCGGCGTGTCGCGGGTCGTGGCAGCCATCGCCGAGCAGCATCACGACGACAAGGGCCTGGTGTGGCCGCGTGCGGTCGCGCCGGCGCAGGTGCACGTCGTCGCGGCGGGCAAGGACGCGGCGGTGCTCGCCGCCGCCGACGACGTCGCGACGAGGCTGGACGCCGCGGGGATTCGTGTCCTGTTGGACGACCGCCGCGGGATTTCTCCTGGAGTGAAGTTCAACGACTCCGAACTATTGGGCATGCCGACCGTGGTGGTCGTCGGCAAGCGCCTTGCCGACGGACTGGTCGAGGTCAAGGATCGGGCGACCGGCACACGGACCGACGTCGACATCAACGGTGTCGTGGACTACGTCGTCGATCTGTGCCGCAAACCGAGTTAGGTCCTTGGCAGGCCTGCCAGCTGCCACAGGGAGTGCAGCGCCAAGAACGCCCTGTCTCCCGGTCGCTTGCAGGGGCCCAAGGGGAGGACAGGCCGTAGCGTGATCCCCTGCGGGGTAATGAGCGCGAAGGGCGGCACCATCACGCCGAAGCTCGCGCAATTGACTGTCGTCAACATCCACTTGGTCTCGTCGGGTTGCGCGAGCCCGGCGACCAGTTCTGTGACCGCTTCGGCGATCTGGGGTGAGTCGGCGGGATTCAGTGTCACGTCTCGTGTTCCGCACATGACCACCGAGTGGACCGCGACGGGCGCGACGAGTCGGTCGACCGTGGGCGACGGCTGCGCTCGACCGCCACACGTACCGAATTGTTCCCGCAGTCCCAGTGGCCATTCGACCTGCACCACGCCGTCGACCGGGCCCGCCACCACCACTCGCCGATCGTTGGCGGTGCCAGCGGCCACGACAACCGCCGCAACCAATGCCACCGCAACAACCGCAATGCACCAACGGATGGCGGATCGCGCCGGATTGGCAGTTTCCGGCCGACGCGAGGAGTTCATCGTCCATCCGGCGCGTGGTGTCCGGTCGGCCGGTACGCCAACGCGAATGAAGCGAACGGCTGGGCGTCGCCGGCCGGCCGCAGACGGTTGTCGTCGATGTCGGCCAGCGCGCCGATGCGGCCGACCAGGAGCGCGGTGCGGCGCAACGGGCGGGACGAGCAGCTGACCACGAGAAACCCCCGTGCTCGGATGGCGCCGATGCTACAAACGTTCCGACGCCTATCCATCGGAGACGTTCCGGCGTCGCGCGGACGGCTGGGCGTCAGGCGAAACCGACCAGGGTCGTGGGTGCGCCGCCCCACGACACCGCCCGGACCGCGCACTCCTGGACGGCGAGCGCGGCGTCGCGGCGCTCCTCTCCGGCGGTGGCGGAGGCCAGGACCGCGTACAGCCCGGCGAGCCGGTCTTCGACGTACGCCGCCAGCCGGACGGCAGCCGCGGCGTCCGTCACCGGAAACGGCGGGTCGTACGCCGCTGCGGCGGCCGGCGGAGTGGCCCCGCCGGCGATCAACCGGCCACGTCCGGCATCGCGGCGCAGGCGGTGCGCGTCCAGCGCGGCCCGGGCCGCAGCCTTCTGGCCGCTGGACAGCCGCGGCGTGAGGAGGCCGTACGCGTAGACAGCGGCGTTCTCCCCGGCCACGACGATGGCGAGCGCCTCCGTCGGCGTCACGAGGCGCCTGCTGCCAGTGCCGCGGCGTGCTGGGCCTCCGACCCGCCGATCCGGGCGAGCATGTCGGCGAGATCCCCGTTGGACGCTGCGACGCAGTCGTCGACCCGGGTCGCGGCCGCCGAGCGTTCCGCCTGCACCAGGGCCCGCAATGCCGCTGCCGGCGTCGGCGGCACCGCCCCCGACGACGGCACATCGGATGGCGATGACGACGGCGCAACGGATGGCGACGACGACGGCACACCGGACGCCGACGCGTCTCTGGACTGCGGCGTCGGCTCGGTGTACGGGCCGATGAAGACAAGGTGTTCGGCGTGCTGGGTCCGCAGCGGTGCCAGTCGTGCGGCCAGCGACGGGTGTGCGGCGATGGTGGCGTCGTACAGCCGCACCAGGTCGGTTTCGGACGCTGCCGTACGGACCCGGATCGCGTTGTCGGCGTCCGTTGACGCGTCCGGCGAGGGGTCCGGCCCGGGTCCGGTCGCCGAGCAGGCGACCAGGGCGGCCGCCGGGCCGGTGGCCAGGCCGAGGAGCACCGCGCGGCGCGTGGGCAGACCCATGCGGCACCCCTCCAGGTCCGGTGGCTGCTCCCGCGCAGGCGGGACGGGAGGGACAGGATCGCACGGTCGTCGCGGGGCGCCGTGGCGCTACCCTGGCGCTGTCCGGTACAGCCGGACCCGTCGTACGTCGGCGGTGGCAGGACCAGGTCGACAACATCACACCGGAGGTCGTCGTGGCCGCGTTGTCCCGCGAGCGACTGCTGCCGGTGCTCGCCCCGGTGGTCACGGCCGCCGGGCTCGACCTCGAGGACATCCAGGTTCGACCTGCCGGCCGGCGCAGTCTGGTCCGGGTGGTGGTCGACCGCGACGGCGGCATCACCCTCGACGACGTCGCCGCGGTGAGCCGGACGGTGTCCGACGCCCTCGACGCCGTGGACTCCGGCGGTCCGTACACCCTCGAGGTCAGTTCGCCCGGGGTGCAGCGGCCGTTGACGGCGAGCCGGCACTGGCGCCGGGCGATCGGCCGGCTGGTCCGGGTGGAGTGTGCCGACGGCGAGGTCCTGCTGGGCCGGGTGCTGGCCGCGACTGCGGACGAGGCGACACTGCGCGGTCCGACCGGTCCGCGGTCCGTGCGGTACGACGCCGTGACGACCGCCGTGGTCCAGGTCGAGCTCACCCGCCCTTCCGCGGACGAGGCCGACGGCGACGCCGGTCCCGCTCCGTACGAGACAGACGCTGCGCCGCAGGACACTCGCGATGGCGAGCCTGCGCCGCACGACGTGCTTCCCGATGACGACAGGAGGCTCCCGTGGACATCGACGTCAACGCGCTGAAGGCTCTGGTCCGGGAGAAGGAGTTGTCCTGGGACCTGGTGGTGTCGTCGATCGAGCAGGCGCTGCTGGTGGCGTATCACCGCACCGAAGGCGCCGCCGCGAACGCCCGGGTCGAGCTCGACCGCCGTACCGGGCACGTCTCAGTGCTGGCCACCGAGCGCGGCGAGGACGGCGCTCCGATCCGGGAGTACGACGACACGCCGGAGGGTTTCGGCCGCATCGCGGCGACGACCGCCCGGCAGGTGTTGCTGCAGCGACTCCGTGAGGCCGTCGACGACGTCACCTTCGGCGAGTTCGTCGGTACCGAGGGCGACCTCGTCTCCGGCGTCGTTCAACAGGGCGGTGACCGGGGCGTGGTCCTGGTCGACCTCGGCAAGGTCGAGGCCGTACTGCCGCCGGCCGAGCAGGTGCCGGGGGAGACCTACCAGCACGGGGCGCGACTGAAGTGCCTGGTGGTGTCGGTACGCCGCGGCCCCCGCGGAGCGCACGTCACGCTCTCGCGCACCCATCCCAATCTGGTCCGGGCGCTGTTCGCGCTGGAGGTGCCCGAGATCGCCGACGGCACGGTCGTGATTCCGGCGATCGCGCGGGAGGCCGGTCACCGCACCAAGATCGCGGTGCGGGCCACGCGTCCGGGAGTGAACGCCAAGGGGTCGTGCATCGGGCCGATGGGCCAGCGGGTCCGTCAGGTGATGTCCGAGCTGCACGGCGAGAAGATCGACATCGTCGACTGGAGCGAGGATCCCGCCGAGATGGTCGCGCACGCGCTGTCCCCAGCCCGGGTCACGTCGGTGACCGTGGTGGATCTCGACGCCCGATCGGCCCGCGTCGTCGTGCCGGACTACCAGCTGTCGCTGGCGATCGGTCGGGAAGGGCAGAACGCCCGGCTGGCCGCCCGGCTGACCGGCTGGCGTATCGACATCCGCTCGGACACCGCCGCACCGACCGATGCCGCCACGACCGCCGCTGCACCGACGGCCGCCGCTGCACCGACGACCGCCACGGCGGTCGCGGCGCCGCCGGCACGGTGAGCGACGGGGTAGACTCGCCGCCGGTCCAGGGCCCGACCCGCTCGGTACCGACGCGCACGTGCGTCGGCTGCCGGTCCCGGGCTCCGAAGACCGACCTCCTCCGGGTCGTGGTGATCGAGGGCAGTTGTGTCCCTGACCGCCGCGGCCGGTTGCCGGGCCGGGGCGCGTACCTGCACCCCGACATCCGGTGCCTCGACCTCGCCGTACGTCGTCGAGCGCTGCCACGGGCCCTCCGGGTCGGCGGCCCGCTCGACCTCGCCGCGGTGCGGCTATCGATCGAGGCAGAGGGATGACGGTGCACCCGCACCGCCAGTCCGTTCCGTCGCAGCCGAGAGGCCGGGAGCAGCAGATGAGCCCGAGCACCCGATGAGCACGCACCGATGAGCGTGTCCCCACCGCACTGACGGCCCGCGGCAACCCCGGGCCGAGACAGGAGAGTTGTGTCCAAGGTCCGGGTCTACGAGCTCGCCAAGGAGCTCGGAGTCGAGAGCAAGGTCGTGTTGACCAAGCTCACCGAGCTGGGCGAGTTCGTCCGCTCCGCGTCCTCGACGATCGAGGCGCCCGTCGTCCGGAAGCTGCGCGAGGCATTCCCCGCCGCGCCCGCGACGACCACGAAGTCCCGTTCGCCACGTCCGGCCGCCGCCGCGCCGGCTCCCACGGCCCCGACCGCCGTCCCCAGCGACGCCGGGCCGCGCCCGGCTGCTCCGGCACCTGCCGCGACCGGCCCGGTGACGCCCACGCCCGGCGCCGGCGACTCTGCGCCCACCCGGCCTAGTCCGGCGACGCCGGCAGCCCCGGCCGCAGCAGCCCCGGCCGCGGCAGGACCAGCGGCAGCACCAGGCCAGGTGCCGTCGGCTCCGGCCGCCGCGGCGACGCCGGTCCGGCCGGCTCCGGGCTCGGCGGCCACCGGTGCGACCCCCGCAGGTCCCACTCCGGGCGGGCCCCGGCCCGGCCCGCGCCCAGGCAACAACCCGTTCACGGGCAACTCGGGTATGGGACGCCCGGCCGGGCCCCGCCCGGGCAACAACCCCTTCACCGGCAACTCCGGCATGGGACGGACGGCACCGGGCGTGCCCGGCGCGCCGCGTCCCAACCCGACCTCGATGCCACCCCGCCCGCAGGGCGGCGTTCCGGGTGCGCCTCGCCCCAACCCGGGAATGATGCGTCCGGCTCCCGGGGCGCGTCCCGGCGGTCCCGGGGCTCGTCCCGGTGGACCCGGGGCTCGTCCGGGCGGCCCGGGAGCGCGTCCCGGCGGTCCCGGTGCCCGGCCAGGAGGGCCCGGCGGCGGGTTCGGCGGCCGTCCCAGCGGGCCGGGTGGCGCCGGTGGCGGCTTCGCTGGCCGACCCGGTGGCGGCGGGGGCTTCGCCGGCCGCCCCGGTGGTGGTGGTCCGGGTGGCCGTGGTGGCACGGCTGGTGCGTTCGGCCGCCCCGGTGGCCGGCCGACTCGCGGCCGCAAGTCCAAGCGCGCCAAGCGTCAAGAGTTCGACAACATGCAGGCGCCGACGATCGGCGGCGTCCGCGTCCCGCGTGGTGACGGCCAGACCGTCCGCCTGCCCCGCGGTGCATCGCTGACGGACTTCGCCGACAAGATCGGCGGCAGCGCGGCCGACCTGGTGTCGATCATGTTCAAGCTCGGCGAACTGGTCACCGCGACGCAGTCGGTCGACGACGACACGTTGCGGGTGCTCGGTACCGAGTTGAACTACGACGTCCAGGTCGTGTCGCCGGAGGACGAGGACCGCGAGCTGCTCGAGTCGTTCGACCTGGAACTCGGCGAGGACGAGGGCGGCGAGGCGGCACTGCAGCCGCGGCCGCCGGTGGTCACCGTCATGGGCCACGTCGACCACGGCAAGACCCGGCTGCTCGACGCGATCCGCAACGCCGACGTCATGGGTGGCGAGGCCGGCGGGATCACCCAGCACATCGGCGCGTACCAGGTCGCGGCGACGGTGGGCGACGAGATCCGCCGCATCACCTTCATCGACACCCCGGGTCACGAGGCGTTCACCGCCATGCGTGCCCGTGGTGCACAGGTCACCGACATCGCGATCCTCGTGGTGGCCGCCGACGACGGCGTCAAGCCGCAGACGATCGAGGCGCTCAACCACGCGCAGGCCGCCGGTGTCCCGATCGTGGTGGCGGTCAACAAGGTCGACAAGGAGGGCGCGGACCCGACCCGGGTGCGGGCGCAGTTGACCGAATACGGCCTGGTGGCCGAGGAGTACGGCGGCGACACGATGTTCGTCGACGTCTCCGCACGCCAGGGCACCGGTATCGACGATCTGCTGGCCGCGGTCATCCTGACCGCCGACGCGGCGCTGGACCTGCGCGCCAATCCCGATCAGGACGCCCAGGGGGTTGTCGTCGAGGCTCACCTCGACCGCGGCCGCGGCCCGGTGGCGACCGTCCTGGTCAAGCGCGGGACGTTGCGTCCCGGCGACTCGATCGTCGCTGGCGACGCCTTCGGCCGGGTCCGGGCACTGCTGGACGAGGACGGCACGCCGCTCGACGCGGTCCTGCCGTCGCGTCCTGCTCAGGTGCTCGGCCTCACCTCGGTGCCCGGGGCCGGTGACTCGTTCCTGGTGGTCAGCGAGGACCGCATCGCCCGGCAGATCGCGCAGACCCGGCAGGCGCGGGAGCGCAACGCCGAACTCGCGCGCCGCCGGGGCCGCCGTACCCTCGAGGACTTCCTCAAGTCGTTGGAGAGCGGCGAGATCCAGGAACTCAAGCTCATCCTCAAGGGCGACACGTCCGGTTCGGTCGAGGCCCTCGAAGACGCGCTGCTGAAGATCGACGTCGGCGAGGACGTCTCGATGCGAGTCATCGACCGTGGTGTCGGTGCGATCACCGAGACCAACGTCATGCTGGCGGCGGCCTCGGACGCGGTCATCATCGGCTTCAACGTGCGCCCGCAGGGCAAGGCGACGGAGGTGGCCGACCGCGAGGGCGTCGACATCCGCTACTACTCGGTCATCTACCAGGCCATCGACGACGTCGAGGCGGCCCTGAAGGGGATGCTCAAGCCGGAGTACGAGGAGGTTCGCCTCGGTACGGCGGAGATCCGGGAAGTGTTCCGCTCCAGCAAGTTCGGCAACATCGCCGGATCGCTGGTCCGTAGCGGGGAGATCCGCCGCAACGCGAAGGCTCGTCTGGTCCGCGACGGCGCGGTCGTCGCGGAGAACCTCACCATCGAGTCGCTGCGCCGGTTCAAGGACGACGCGACCGAGGTGCGGGAAGGTTTCGAGTGCGGTATCGGACTCGGCGCGTTCAACGACATCAAGGTCGACGACGTGATCGAGACGTTCGAGATGCGCGAGCGGCCGCGGGCTTGAGCACGGTGGGGTGCGGCAGCGCCGCGCCCCACCGCACGCTCGGCCGGGCTGGTCTGGGAGGAGCGCGGTGTTCGTCGGAGTTCTGGAACTCGACGTCCTCCTCGACGACATCCACTCGCTGAAGCAGAAGCGGGGGGTGGTGCGGCCCGTCGTGGCCGACCTGCGCAAGCGGTTCGACGTCGCGGTGGCCGAGGCCGGACACCTCGACCTGCACCGGCGTTCGCTGCTCGGGGTCGCGGTCGTGGCGGCCGATGCCGCGCACTGCCGGGATGTGCTCGACGCATGCGAACGGTCGGTTGCCGCTCGGCCGGAGTTGCAGCTGCTGTCCGCCCGGCGCCGGTTCCTCGGCGACGACGACGAAGGAGACTGACGTGGCAAAGACGGGGTCGCGCAGCCAGCGGCTGGCTGACCGCATCCGGGTGATCGTGGCGGAGACCCTCGAACTGCGGGTCAAGGATCCCCGGCTGGGTTTCGTCACGATCACCGACACCCGGCTGACCGGCGACCTGCGCGAGGCGACGGTGTTCTACACCGTGCTCGGCGACGACGCGGACCGGGCGGCGACGGCCGCCGCGCTGGAGTCGGCCAAGGGCGTCGTCCGTAGCGAGGTGGGGCGCCAGACCGGCGTTCGGTACACCCCCACCCTGACCTTCGTCGCCGACGCGATTCCCGGCACCGCCCGCCAGCTCGAGGATCTGCTGCGCGAGGCGGCCGCCTCCGATGCCCGGGTACACGAGCAGGCCGCGCGGGCGACGTACGCCGGTGCCGCCGACCCGTATCGCGCCACCGCCGTCGCAGCCGGCGACCCGGATCCCGCCGTCGCAGACGGCGAGCCGGATAGCCCTGTCGCAGAACACGATTCGGAGTCCGCCGTCGCGGCTGACGCCGGGCGCGCCACGGACTCGGGGACCGGCCGGTCGTGACGGCCGCCGCCGAGGCCTGGACGGTCACGCCGCCGCAGTGGGCGGCCGTGGCAGACCGGTTGCTCGCGGCAGGCCGGATCGTGTTGCTGGCGCACGTGAGCCCGGATGCCGACGCCCTAGGTTCGGCCCTGGCGGTCGGTGCAGCACTGCGTCGTCGCGGCGCCGACGTCGCGGTGTCGTTCGGCGACGAGCCGTTCGCCGTACCGCGGACCCTGCAGTGGCTGCCCTGCCAGGAGGTGCTCGCCGACCCTGCCGCAGTCTGCGCCGCGGGGCCGGCGGACGTGGTCGTGACCTTCGACGTGAGTAGTCGCGAGCGGCTCGGCACGCTGGCCGGCTTCGCCGGGTCGGCCGGCCTGCTGGTCGCCGTCGATCATCACCGCTCCTACACCGGCTTCGGCGAGATCCACCTGGTCGACACCGCAGCACCGGCAACCGCGGCCCTGGCGCTGCAGCTGCTCGATCGGCTGGGCGCCCAGCTCGATCCGTCGATGGCGACTTGCCTGTACGCCGGGCTGCTCACCGACACCGGCTCGTTCCGGTTCGCCGGTACCAGCGCGGCAACCCATGTGCTGGCGTCCCGGCTGTTGGACCTGGGAGCGCACCATGCGGAGGCGGCACGACGGCTGTACGACGACGCCCCGCTGGCCGCGGTCCGGCTGCTGGGTGCGGCGCTGCAACGCGCCGAACTCGATCCCGCGGCGGCCGGCGGACTCGGGATGGTCAGTACGCAGGTGTGGCGTGCGGACCGGCTCGCGGCCGGCGTCGGACTGGACGGCGTCGACCCGGTCGTCGACGCCCTTCGCTCGGTTCACGAGGCCGAGGTGGCAGTCGTGCTGAAGCAGGACGACGCCGGTCGGTGGCGAGTCTCCTTGCGCAGCAAGGGACAGGTGGATGTCAGCGTCGTCGCCGCCGGTTTCGGTGGCGGCGGTCACGCGTCCGCGGCGGGCTTCGTCGGTCCCGCCGGCGACCCGCACGCGGTGCTCGCCGCGATCGCCGAGCGCCTGCCGCGGCCGGTACGACACGACGGCGCATGAGGCCGGCCGCAGCGTCCGGGGGTGACCCGATAG
>SCTR01000011.1 GCA_004297305.1 Actinomycetota bacterium | reverse complement strand
CCCAAAGACATCCGCGCGTTCATGGCCCGCGCCGGCGAACTCGGCGTCGCCCAAGCCCTCACCTTCCTGCGCGAAGTCGACGAGATCAACATGCGGCGGCGCACCCGCACCGTCGAGCTGGCCCGCGACCTGCTCGGCGGGTCCCTGCTCGGCGCCCGCATCGCCTGCCTCGGCGCAGCGTTCAAACCCGACAGCGACGACGTGCGCGACTCCCCCGCCCTCAACGTCGCCGCCGCCCTGCAACTGCACGGCGCCACCGTCACCGTCCACGACCCCCACGCCATGCCCAACGCCGCCCGCCTGTTCCCCACCCTCACCTACAGCCCCACCACCGAAGCCGCCCTCACCGACGCCGACCTGGTCATCCTGCTCACCGAATGGCGCGACTACCGCGACCTGGACCCCACCACCACCGCCACCTGGGTCACCCACCCCCGCATCCTCGACGCCCGCAACGCCCTAGACCCCCACACCTGGCGCACCGCAGGCTGGACCTACAAAGGCATCGGCCGCCCCTAACCCCCACCCCCACAACACCTCCCCCGGACGACCGCGGTTCGGGAACACCACCCCGACGCGGGATCGGGAAACAACCCGACTGGGTCGAGTTGGAGCGGTCGACCCAGCGCCGGCAACGCCGAACCGAATGGGCCGCAGCTACGTGGGTCAGACCCAGGCGAGGATGGCGACGGCCTGCACGACGCGGCGCACACTGTCGTCGATCCGGTCGATCGCGTCGCTGTGGCGGTCGGTGCCGACCACGTGCGGGTCGGGGATGTCGTCGGCGTCCAGGGCGGCCACGCCGCGTTGCCAGCCGGCGACCGGCGCGACCAGGCCGCGGGCGGCGTCGAGTTCCTGGACGAACCATTCGAGGCGGTCCGCCAACTCGGTCCGCGGCGGCAGCGGGGGCGCCCCGTCCGGGACCTTTCCGGACCGCAGCGTCGCGCCCACCGTGCCGGCCAGCGACGCCGCCTGCCGCAAGGTGAACAGCCGTGCCCGCACGTCGGGGGCGCGTTCGATCAGCCAAGCCCGGTGACCCCGGTCTGCGGTCAGGATCATGTCGGCGGACCGGGCGAGGTCCGGCGAGATCGGTTGGCTGCGGTGCTCGTCGTAGGACACCGGGTCGGGTCCGAGCTCGGCGACGAGCTTGCGGGCGACATCGCACGCCGGTTGGTCCGCCACGGCGGCGATACCGGCCGACCGCACCCTGGCGGCACCCGGCGCCACCCGGTCGAGGCCCGCGCCGAGCAGCGCAGCCGTGGCCGGTGAGCGGCAGATGTTCGCCGTACAGACGACCAGGATGCGGAACGGCCGCCCCAGAGGTGGCAGGGAACCCGCGCCGGTCACGGCGCCGATGCTAGGGCCAGCCGCACCGCTCAGCTCCCAGCGTTGCCGGGCGGAACTGCTGGGGGGCCCGCGGCGGCGGGACCGGTCGCGACCGGATCGGCTGCCATCGGCTCCGGGCCGGCCGCGCTGCGGGCGGCACCGGCCAGTACCTGGATCACCGCGAGGACGACCAGCACGGCAACCAAGGTCCACAGCACCTTCGCCACGGTGATCGTGCCGCCGAGCAGCAGCACGAGCACCCCGAGCACGACCACGACGACGGCGGCCGCCGTACGCCGCCGCGCCAGCCAGGCACCGGCGGTGCTCAGCGGTCCTTCGGGCAGCGCAGCGCCGCCACCGGCGAGGGCGCGGCCGATCCACCGGCGTACGGCGATGCCGCCGCGGGTGCCGCCGGCCAGCCAGCCGACGACCGCCAGGATCACGCCCAGCACCGCCAGCACCGCGACGTTGCTGTGCAGGTAGGAGAACAACGTCTCCCAGAACACGGTCGACGCCGGCCCGAACACGGTGCCCTGCAGGGCGTTGCCGAACTGGCTCTCGCCTGCCGAGAGCGCTATCGCGAGGACTGCCGCGGCGACCACCAGGACGACGCCGACGGTGAGCACCATGCGCGCCCGGCGCCGCGCCAGCAGGCACGCCCCGGCGAACAGCAGGACGACGATGGGCAACAGCCAGAACGAGATTGGCTTGGCGAACGTCCAGATCGTGCGTGCCTGCGCCAGCGCCGGTGCGTCGAGCAGGACGACCTGCCGGTCCACCTGCGGGATCGGGACGCGATCCAGAATCGTCAGGCCGGCATCGACGAGCCGCTTCTTCACCTCGTCGATGACCGTCCCGATGTCGAGGACGACCTGATCGCCCTGCAGTTGCACGGCGCCGTTGGTCTCGCCTTCCAGGGCGTCGATAAGAGCTTGTTGGGCAACGGCATTCACCCGCAGCCACAGTTGCTGGAACTGCGGCGATGCCACGACGCGGTGCGCGGTCTGCGACACCAGGTTGTCGACTGCGGTGGACAGCAGCGGGACCAGGGCCTGCAGTCGTGGCCGGTCCGCGATCACCCCGCCGAAGGTGTCCTGGACCAGGGCCTGGACGTCGACCCGCTCCTGGAACGCCTTCACCACCGCATCGGCGACGACCTCCTGCACTTCGGGTTGGGCGGCAAGGGGGCCGACGGTGTCGAGGTAGCGCTGGGCGTCGGTGATCGTGCGTTGACCCCAGAAACCCACGACGGCCGGCACGGTGAGTACGGCGGCCAGCACGAGGCACACTCCGGCGGCGATGCTGCGCCACAGCGCAACCCGGCGACCGTTGTTCCCGGTGCGCAATGCCTCGTTCTCCTGCCGCAGCCGCTCGACCTCACGTGCCAGCTCGTCAGGCTCTTGCGGTCCGCTGGGAACCGTCGCGTCGCTCACAGGCCCGTCACCGCCTCGACCCGGCCGGAGTCCACGGCTGCCCGCAGCGCCGCGTGGTCCCGTTCGTTCTGATCGGCGTACGTGGTGGCGAACTCGCAGAGTGCATCGACGAGCACCGGCTTGGCGCCCAGATACGCCGCGATGGCGACCCGGTCCCCGGTACGGGCGTGGGCTCGGGCCAGCGTCCAGCCGCACAATCGGGTGTAGGCCTGCATCCGGTCGGCCGACATCGTCTCCACGACAACGGATCCCTTCCAGTCACGCAGCTGCCGGACGTAGAAGTCGCGGGGCCTGCCGTCCATGCCCGTGGTGTGGACCCAGCCGAGGAAGATGTCACTGGCCGCCTGCATCAGCCGCTGCCCGGTCACCACCCGTTCGCCGTGGTTGGCGTACTGACTGGGCTGCAGTTCGGCCTCCAGCACCGATGCGGAGGCTTCCTTGGCCTGCAAGAAGAGCGGGTCGCGGTCGTCTGCTCCCTGCAGCAGCAGGATCCAGGCCCGGGTGCCGACGCTGCCCACCCCGACGACTTTCCGTGCGACGTGTACGAGGTCGTAGCCGGACAGCAACCAGCGACGATCGGCCTGCAGCGTCGCGCCGTACTGTTCGACCAGGGCCGCCAGCTGGTCGTAGATGGTCTGGGCCTCACCGGAGGGGACCAGGTCCTCGATCGGCACGATCAGCGGTGGTACGGCGTGGATCCGCGGCCGGCCGTCGACGGTGCCGGCTAGTTTCGCGTAGGCCTGCGCACTGTCGCGGGTCCGGGCCCGGGCCAGGGCCTTGTTCAGGCGGGCGTCGGCCTGCAGATGGGCACCGACGCCGGACAGGATCGAGTCGACGTCCAGAGAGGCGTACCAGACCGCCAGGTGCGGCTGGACGGCGAACTGCTGCATCGCGCTGCGGTACTCCTGCACCGTCCCGGCGACGATCATGCGGCGCTGCTTGGGGGAGTAGCCGTTCTCCCGGGAGGCGATCTCGGCGCTGGCGACGAGCCGCTTCAGGTCCCACTCGAACGGCCCCGGCAGCGTCTCGTCGAAGTCGTTGAGGTCGAACACGAGGCGTCGTTCCGGCGAGCCGAACACACCGAAGTTCGACAGGTGGGCGTCTCCGCACAACTGCACGGTCAGGCCGGTCGTGGGGCTGGTGCTGGCCAGGTCCGCGGTCATGATCGCCGCGGCGCCCCGGTAGAACGCGAACGGTGAGGCGAGCATGCGGCCGTAGCGGATCGGCACGAGTTCCGGGACCCGTTCCACCGCCTGACCTTCCAGCACGGCGATCGGGTCGGCGCGGTCGGCCGGGGCGACCCAGGCCCCGTGCGACTGGCGGGGCGATCGCTTCCGGGCGGCACGCCCAGTGGCGGCGCGCTCCGCGATCGTCGGATTGGACGGCTTGATCGTCGGCGTCTCGTTCGCTGGGTTCGCCACGGTCGCATCACATCGTTTCGATCGGCGCGGGACCATCCCCCGGTCGGGGTGAAGCCGGGCGCGGTGCAGGCTTTCCTCCGATACGGATGATGCGCCGCGCGCCGCGCGGATGCGAGGTTCTTGCGCACGCTGGCGTCGGGTCGGCGCCGCGGAGAGGAGCACCCATGTCCGATGACCTCGAAGTCGGCCCGGTCGACTACCTGGTGGTCGAATTCCCCGGCGACCGGCGTACCGGTGAGGCGTTCCCGATCCTGGTGGACCTCGTCGACCGGGGCATCATCCGCATCCTCGATCTGGTCTTCGTCAAGAAGGACGTCGACGGCACGGTCAGTGTGGTCGCGCTCAGCGACCTCGACGGGGACGGTGAACTCGACCTCGCGGTCTTCGAAGGTGCGTCGTCCGGCCTGCTCGACGACGGCGACATCAACGACGCCGGCACGGTCATCGAGCCTGGCAGTTCGGCCGGGATCGTCGTGTACGAGAACACCTGGGCCGCACCGTTCGTCGGTGCACTGCGCCGATCCGGAGCAGAGTTGGTCGCCAGCGGCCGCATCCCCGCTGCCGCCCTGCTCGCGTCACTCGACGCCGCCGAAGCCTGAGGGCGCCGACGTCCTGCCGCCGAAGCCCTGACAGGGGCCGACGCCCGACCCCGCTGTCCCGAAAGGAATCACGATGCCCGGTCTGCTCCGCGGAGTCGCCCGCACCGCCGTCGTCGCCGGAACCGCTTCGGCGGTTGCCGGCCGCGTGAATCGCCGCCAGCAGCAGCGCTGGGCTGCGCAGGACGACCAAGCCGCCCAGCAGGAGTACGCCCAACAGCAGTACGCCGCACCGGCGCCGCAGTACGCACCACCCCCGGCTGCGCCGGCTCCGGCCGCGGGCCGGGACCCGATCGACGCGCTGAAGGAACTCGCGGCGCTGCACTCGCAGGGCGTCCTGACCGATGCGGAGTTCGCGACGGAGAAGGCGAAGATCCTCGGCTCCTGACGAGCCGTCGCAGGTCGTTTCCCCTCCGGCGGTAGCGCCGGAGACTTTCCGGTACGGGAAGGTCATGCCTTCCTGCCACGTCGTCGTCCGTCATGGCACCATCCCTGCGGGATCTCACGCGCCTGTCCCAGCGCACGACGACGGGATAGCTGGGTGGTTGAGCGCGGAGCCGAGCGGACTGAGCCGGCCGCGACCGGACGGCCGCGTCAGCTCCATCCCCGAGTTCGCCTGGCGGGGCGGCCGCCGGACGACCCGCGGCTGACCGCGCCCCCGCTGCGACAGGGCTTGGTCAGTCGCGACGCGGTGTGCTCCCGGCTCGAGTCGGCCCGCGTGCCGATCGTCAGCGTCGTGGCCGCGCCCGGCTACGGGAAGTCGACGGCGGTGGCCCAATGGGTCGCACGCTTGGACCGCCCGCACGCCTGGGTCACCTTGGTCGCCGACGACGACGATCCGGCGACGCTGTTGTCCTGGGTGGCAGCCGCACTGGCCGGCGAGGCCGCGACGGGTGCGCCCGGCCGGCTCTCGCCGCGCCGGGTGGCCCGGACATTGCGGCAGCTGGATCCGGTGGTGCTCGTCCTCGACGATGCCCACGTCCTGCACGACACGGCCACCCTTGGCGTGCTGGACGTGCTGATCGCCGGGCTGGGTCCGGCGTCCCAGCTGGTACTCGTCGGTCGCAGCGAGGTGCCGTCGCTCGGCCGGCTGCGGCTCCAGCACGGGGTCGCCGACGTCCTGGCCGACGATCTCGCGCTCACCGAGGCCGAGGGCCAGGCCGTGCTGTCGTACGCCGGGGTGACCGCCGGTCCGCAGGACGTGCGAACCCTGCTGGAGCGCACCGAGGGTTGGCCGGCGGCCTTCTATCTGGCGGCGACCGCGGCCCGCCGGGGTGGCGGGTTCTTCGACGCGACCGCCGTCAACGGCGACAACCGGGTGCTGGCGTCGTACCTGCACGCCGAGGTGATGGCGACTTTCGACACGGAACTGGTCGCGTTCCTGCGCCGGTCGTCGGTGCTGCGCCGGATGTCCGGTCCGCTGTGCGACGCGGTCCTGCAGCGATCCGGTTCGGGTGACCTGCTGGAACGGTTGTGTACGGCGAACCTCCTGGTGCTGCCGATGGACGCCGACCGGCAGTGGTACCGGTACCACCCCCTGCTGCGCGGCCTGCTGCTGGCCGAGCTCGAACGGGACGATCCGGCTGCCCTGCCGCAGCTGCGAGCCCGGGCCGCGCGCTGGACCCACGAGCACGGCGATCCGCTGGTCGCGCTCGACTATGCCTGGGAGGCAGGCGAAGACGACGTCGCTGCGGCCCTGGTGCTGGCCCTGGGGCAGCCGCTGTGGGCGGCCGGGAAGGCGGTCACCGCGCAGCGCTGGTTCGACCGGCTGGCCAGTCGCGGTGTGGTCGAACGGCGCCCCGAACTCGCCGCGATGTGGGCGTACCTGCTGACCTTGAACGGCCGCGCGGCCGAGGCCGACCGGTGGGCCGACCGCGCGCTGGCGGCCACCTCCGACCGCGTGCTGCCGGACGGGTCGACGCTGGCGGCGTGGCAGGCGCTGGTCCGGTCGCTGCTGTGCCGGGACGGTCCGGCGGCGATGCTCGACGACGCGCAGGAGGCGCTGCGAAGGCTGGGCGGCACCAGTCCGCTGCAGGCCACCGCGCTCCTGCAAGGCGGCATCGCCGCGCTGCTGGCGGGTGCCGATCAGCAGGCGGCCGAGGCGTTTGCCGACGCCGCGGAGCTCGGCGCCGAGCGGAACGCGGTGGTGGCGCGGCAGGTGGCGATCGCCGAACTGGGCCTATTGGCCGTCGAAGGCCGGGACTGGCCGGCCGCGCGGCAGCATCGCGACCTGGCGGTCGCGCTGACCCGGGAGGGTCGCCTCGAGGCCTACCCGACCTCGGCGTCGGTGCACGCCCTGGACGCGCGGGTCGCCCGCCACGACGGAGACGTCGAGGCGTACCGCGCCGCGGTCGGGGTGCTGGCCGAGCTGCGCCCCCAGTTGACCCACTCGCTGCCGCACTTGTCGGTGCAGGTCCGGCTCGTGGTAGCCGAGGGGATGATCGCTGCCGGAGAACGGATTCCGGCGGCGGTCCTGCTGGACGAGGCCGACGCGGTGCTGCGGCGACGGCCGGACGTCGGCGTCCTCGCCGAGCGGGCGACGGCACTGCGCGTGCAGCTCGCCGACGGCCTGCAGAATCCCGCGCTGACGATGCTGACGGCCGCCGAGGTGCGGCTGCTGCCGTTGTTGCCCACGCACCTGTCGTTCCGCGCGATCGGCGAGCGGCTGTACCTGTCGCCGCACACGATCAAGTCGCAGGCGCTGTCGACGTACCGCAAGCTCGGGGTGTCCTCCCGCTCGGAGGCCGTCGCCCGGGCACGGGAACTGGGCCTGCTGGACCACTAGCGCCGTACGGCGGGCAGCCGTACGGCGTACGCCGTATGCCGGGCAGCCGACGCCGGCCAGCCGTAGCCCCGGGCAGCGCGGCGCTGTGACCTTTCAGTTTGAGTGGACAAAGCGGCTCGCTGTTTGAGCGTGGCATTTCACGTCGAGGCCAGCCCGTTTTTCACTCTGGGTGGACACGCTTGCTGCTGGGTTGCAGTTTGCGTGGACACGACTGATGGATGCGTTTCAGTCTAGGTGGACATGGGTGCGCTCGGCTGCCTGGACGTGAAAGGATCCCGGCCGGAGCGGGCCGGGGTCGTCGGCTCTTTGTCAGACGCGTGTGTCGATGATGGTGGCGTAGCGCTGCGCGAGGGAGGCGACGGTTTCGTGTACGACGGGCGCGGACCGGCGGAAGAGGTCGCTGATGTGCTTGGTGTGACCGTCGGTGCAGAGTCGGCCGTTGACGACGGTCTGGATCATCGGTCCATGCCCTCCGCCTTCGCTCGAACCTCTGACGCCGCGTCGGCCGCTGCCTAGAGTGAAGGCTGTTGACAGTGTGTATGCGCCGCGTCGACCGGCTGACGCCGCTGCCCCCTGCTCGGGTCAAAGGCGTCTGCTGCCGATAACGACATACGGCACTACTTGAACGCAGCAGAAGCGGAGCAGTCTGAATGAGCAACCTCGGTAACTTCGTCTGGTCCATCGCCGACCAGTTGCGAGGCGTCTACCGTCCCAACCAGTACGGCAACGTCATCCTCCCCATGACGATCCTCCGTCGCCTGGACTGCATCCTCGAACCCACCCGCGAACAGGTCCGAGCCCTCGCCGAGACCGAGACGCGGCCCGAGATCCTCGACATCAAGGCCCGCCGCGAGTTCGGGCTCAACTTCTACAACACGTCCGCCTACGACCTGGCGAAGTTGAAGAAGGACCCCGACGGCCTCCGCGACAACCTCATCGACTATCTGAGCAAGTTCTCCGCCAACATCGACGTCTTCGAACGGTTCGGGTTCGAGAACGAGATCGCCAAACTCGACGAGAAGAACCGGCTCTACATCGTCGTCTCCCAGTTCGCCGACGTCGACCTCCACCCCGACGTCGTGTCCAACGCCGAGATGGGTGACCTGTTCGAGGAACTCATCCGCAAGTTCGCCGAAGCATCCAATGAGACCGCCGGTGAGCACTTCACTCCCCGCGACGCCATCCGCTTCGCCGTCGACCTCGTCTTCGCCGAGGACGGCGACGCCCTCACCGAGAAGGGCGTCGTCCGCACCGTCTACGACCCCACGGTAGGCACCGGCGGGTTCCTCTCCGTCGCCGACGAGCACCTCAAGAGCCGTAACCCCGATGCCCGTCTGACCCTGTTCGGCCAAGAGATCAACGACCAGTCCTACGCCATCTGCAAGAGCGACATGATCGCCAAGGGTCAGGACCCCGCCAACATCAAGTTGGGCGACACCCTCGCCGAGGACCTGTTCGCCGGGCGCGCCTTCGACTACTGCCTCTCCAACCCGCCCTACGGCGTCGACTGGAAGGCATCCCAAGAAGACGTCCTCACTGACGTCGAACGCGGCAAGGAGCACACCCGCTTCCCTGGCGGCACCCCGCCCATCTCCGACGGACAGATGCTGTTCCTTCAACACCT
This sequence comes from Actinomycetota bacterium, assembly GCA_004297305.1. Classification (NCBI taxonomy): domain Bacteria; kingdom Bacillati; phylum Actinomycetota; species Actinomycetota bacterium. The sequence goes on along the minus strand of SCTR01000011.1, from coordinate 160,317 downwards.
CGCCACCAAGATGCGCCCCATCGGCGACGGCGGCGGCCGAGCAGCCATCGTCCTCAACGGCTCACCGCTGTTCTCCGGTGGAGCCGAGTCCGGGCCAAGCGAAATCCGCCGCTGGCTCATCGAGAACGACATGGTCGAAGCCATCGTCGCCCTCCCGACCAACATGTTCTACAACACCGGCATCGCCACCTACATCTGGCTGCTCGACAACACCAAGCAGCCCGAGCGTGTCGGCAAGATCCAGTTGATCGACGCCTCAGAGATGTACGTCAAGATGCGCAAGAGCCTCGGCTCCAAGAACCGCGAACTCCCCGACTCAGCCCGCGAAGCAGTCATGCGTCTCTACGACAACCTCGCAGACAACGACCAGTCCAAGGTCCTCACCAACGACCAATTCGGCTACTGGACCATCACCGTCGAGCGCCCGCTCCGGCTCAACTTCACCTGCGCCCCTGAGCGCATCGAACGAGCACTCGCCGCCAAGCCCCTCAAGACACTCGACCAGGACACGCTCCGCGAGTGCCTCGAAGCCTTCCACACGGGGACCTATATCAACCGCGAAGCCTTCCTCAAGGACCTCAATCCGCACCTCCGCGACCACGGCATCACACTTTCGACGCCACAGCGCAAGGCGCTCTGGCAGGCGCTCGGCGAACACGACGACGAAGCAGACATCTGCTACGACAGGCACGGCGACCCCGAGCCCGACACCAACCTCCGCGACACCGAGAACGTGCCATTCACCTACGGCGGCAACACGCTCGGCGCAGACGGGCGCGACCAAGCCATCCAGGCGTACTTCGAGAACGAGATCCAGCCCCACGTGCCTGACGCTTGGCTCGACCTGACTAGGACCAAGGTCGGCTACGAGATCCCCTTCACGCGGCTCTTCTATCGGTACCAGCCGCCACGCGCTCTCGAAGAAATCGACGCCGACCTCGAAGCCCGCATTGCTCGCGTCCTCAACATGCTGCGGGAAGTCGAAGCATGACGGCTCTACCTGGCTACAAGGATTACGGCGAGGGAGTGAAGTGGGCTCCGTGTCTCCCATCGCACTGGTCCGCTGCTGCACTCAAGTGGCTTGCCCGGATCTATGCCGGAGGGACCCCTGACAGGAGCAACCCCGATTACTGGCAGGGTGGGACAGTCCCGTGGCTGAACTCCGGCTCAGTGAATGACGGCGTGATTACACAGCCGTCGGAACTCATCACCGAGGAGGCTCTCGCCAACAGCAGTGCACGTTGGGTACCAAGCGGCTCCGTAGTGATCGCCCTCGCCGGGCAAGGCAAGACCAAGGGCACCCCCGCGCGTCTGGAAATTCCGTCCACGACGAATCAGTCAATGGCAGCGATTGTGCCGGGCCAAGGAATCGACCACCGCTTCATCTACTACTGGCTCGCTTCCAACTACCAGTCGATTCGCAACCTGGCGGGCGGAGACCTGCGAGATGGATTGAATCTGCAGCACATCGGGTCGATAGAGATGCCGCTGCCCCCGCCAGACGAGCAGCGGGCCATCGCCGACTATCTGGACCGCGAGACTGCCAAGATCGGCACGCTGATCTCAGAGCAGGAGGGACTTGTGCAGGTCCTGCAGGAGCGCCGCATAGCCGTCATCTCCCGAGCGGTCACAACGGGTCTGGATCGAGCAGCACGTCTAGTCGACTCGGGGGCGGACTGGCTAGGGGCCGTTCCTGAGCACTGGGACGTAAAGCGCCTCAAGTTTTCGGTCGCCTCGACCCAGGTCGGTGTGTGGGGAGCCGAGCCGGTGGGAGATGACGACGACGTGCTGTGCGTGAGGGTGGCCGACTTCGATCGACCTCGGTTGCGTGTGTCCGATGAGATTCCGACAGTGCGCTCCGTGAAAGCGTCGGACCGACTTCCTCGCCTCCTTCACCCGAATGACTTGCTGCTGGAAAAGTCTGGTGGCACCGCGATCAACCCGGTGGGCTTCGTCGGGGTCTTTGAGGGCACAGCCCGTCCTGCGGTGTCGTCAAACTTCCTGACTCGGTTGCGTGTCGCTCGTGGACAGCACCCGAGATATTGGCTGTATGCCCACGCAGCGAGTTACTCGACCCGGCTCACGGCACGCTCGGTGAACCAGACGACCGGCATTCAGAACCTCGACCAAGCGGCGTACTTCGACGAACTTTTCCCGTTCCCGCCGTTCGAGGAGCAGCGCGCGATCGCCGATTACCTCGATGACCAGACGAAGAAGATCGACGCTCTGATCGCCGAGGCCGAGGGGATTGTGGCTGTGGCGAAGGAGCGCCGGTCTGCCTTGATCACTGCTGCGGTGACGGGCCAGATCGATGTGCGTGGAGAGGTGGCCTGACGTGGCGCAGGAGCACGAGAAGGCGTTCGAGGACGAACTGTGTGCCTACCTGGCGGCCCACGGTTGGCTGTACTCGGCTACCGACGCTGGGTACGACAAGGACCGCGCGCTGTTCCCCGAGGACGTGTTCGGGTGGCTGGCGGACACGCAGCCGGACGAGTTGGCGAAGGTCCTCAAGCCCGGTGCGAGTGCGGCGGACGAGAAGAAGGCGCGTGAGCAGTTCCTGGACCGGCTGGTGAAGACGCTCGACGCCCCACTCGACGCGGGTGGCGGCACGCTCAACGTGCTCCGCAAGGGGTTCAAGAAGACCCCGGCGAAGTTCCAGATGTGCGAGTTCAAGCCCGCCACCACGCTCAACGAGGCCACGCTGGAGCGATACGGCAAGGTCCGCCTCCGTGTGATGCGGCAGGTCCACTACTCGCGCCAGAAGCCCAGCGACGCCATTGACCTGGTGTTCTTCATCAACGGGCTGCCGGTCGCGACGGTCGAGTTGAAGACCGACACGATGCAGACCGTCGAGGACGCCACGATCCAGTACCGCAAGGACCGGCTCCCGAAGGGCGAGCCGCTGCTGCAGTACGGTTCACGTGCGCTGGTCCACTTCGCTATGAGCAACGACGAGGTCTATATGACCACCAAGTTGGCGGGCGACGGCACGTTCTTCCTGCCGTTCAACATGGGCAACGACGGCGGAGCCGGTAACTCGGTCAACCCCGGCGGCTCCGCGACGTCCTACATGTGGGAGCGCGTCTGGGACCGAGACGCCTGGCTCCACATCGTCGGCAAGTTCCTCCACATCGAGCACCGCGACGACATCGACCCCATCACCGGTGCGAAGACCAAGAAGATGACGCTCCTGTTCCCGCGCTTCCACCAGTGGGAACTCGTCACCAACCTGCTCGACACCGTCAAGGCGGAGGGTGCAGGTCAGCGCTACCTCGGCCAACACTCTGCCGGGTCAGGAAAGACCAACAGCATTTCCTGGCTCGCCCACGGCCTCTCGACGCTGCACGACGAGAACAACGAGAAGGTGTTCGACTCGGTCATCGTCGTCACCGACCGCAACGTCCTCGATGACCAGTTGCAGCAGGCCATCAAGCAGATCGAAGGCACCGCCGGGACCGTCGCCCGCATCAACATCGACGAGGCCCGCAAGGTCGGCCAGACCTCCAAGTCCGGCCTCCTCGCTCAGCAACTCCTGAACGGCAAGTTGATCGTCATCGTGACGATGCAGACCTTCCCGTTCGCGATGGCCGAGATCGCCGCCAACAAGGGCCTCGCGGGCAAGAAGTTCGCCATCATCGCCGACGAGGCCCACTCGTCCCAGACCGGTCGCACTTCCCAGCAGTTGCGAAAGGTGCTGACCGCCGAGGAGCAGGCAGAGGTCGAGGACGGTGGAGAGGTCGCGGTCGAGGACATCCTCGCCGCCGAGATGGAGGAACGAGCCGAGTCGAAGAACCTGTCCTTCTTCGCGTTCACTGCCACGCCCAAGCCGAAGACACTGGGGTTGTTCGGCCGCAAGGACTCCAACGGTGTCCCGCGACCGTTCCACACCTACACGATGCGTCAGGCCATCGAAGAGGGCTTCATCCTCGACGTCCTCAAGAACTACACCACCTACGACACCGCCTTCCGCATCGCCGAGAAGGTCAAGGCCCAAGCCAAGGACGGCAAGGCCAAGTTGTCCGAAGTCAAGATGGTCGACGAGGCCGAAGCGACCAAGGGCCTCATGCGCTGGGTGTCGCTCCACCCGACGAACATCGCGCAGAAGGTGCAGATCATCGTCGAGCACTACCGCGCCAACGTGCGGCACCTCCTCGACGGTCACGCCAAGGCCATGGTTGTTACCGAGTCCCGCGAAGCGGCCGTCCGGTACAAGGAAGCCATCGACGCCTACATCAAGAAGCGCGGCTACAACGACGTCGCCACCCTCGTCGCGTTCTCCGGCTCCATCGACGTACCAGGCGTCGCGTTCCCCGGCGTCACCCCGCCCTACACCGAAAGCACCCTCAATCCGGACCTGCGGGGCCGCTCACTGCCGAGGGCGTTCGCGACTGACCAGTTCCAGATCATGCTTGTCGCCAACAAGTTCCAGACCGGGTTCGATCAGCCGCTGCTGTGCGCCACGTACGTCGACAAGATCCTCCGAGGCGTCTCCACCGTGCAGACCCTCTCGCGGCTCAACCGCACCTATCCGGCAGGCGGCAAGGACACGACCTTCGTCCTCGACTTCCGCAACGACCCCGAGCAGATCCTGGCTGACTTCAAGCAGTATTACGAGACCGCCACCATCGAAGGCGAGACCGACCCCGACCTGGTTCACGACCTCCAAGCCAAGTTGGACGCCGCAGGGATCTACACCCCCGGCGAGGTCGACGCTTTCGCCAACGCGTACGTCGGAGGCAAGGGCAACAGCGCCCTCCAAGCCCCGCTCAAGGCAGCCAAGGACCGGTTCAACAACCGCTACAACGCCGCCGTCGAAGCAGGCGACAAGCCGACCATCGAAGACCTCGACCTGTTCCGCAAGGACGTCGGCTCCTTCATCCGGCTCTACGACTACCTCTCCCAGATCGTGAACTACCAAGACACCGACCTGGAGAAGCGGTCCCTCTACCTGCGGTTCCTCGCCCGCCAGTTGACCAAGCAGCAGCGCAACCAGGAGATCGACTTCTCCACCGTCGAACTCACCCACATCAAGCAGAGCCGCACCAGCGAACAGGCCCTCAACCTCAAGGACGGACAGGCCGACCCGCTCAAGCCCGTGTCCGCAGCCGGGACCGGCGCGAAGCACGACCCCCGAATGGTCCACTTCGAGGAGATCCTCAACAAGGTCAATGACCTGTTCGCAGGCGAAGACTTCACCCCTGCCGAGCAGCGCTCCTGGGTCGAAGGCGTCGTCACCGTCCTCATGGACGACGACACCATCCAGAACCAGGCCGCCACCAACTCCAAGAAGCAGTTCATGGAGTCGCCCGACCTCTCCGACGCCGTCGTCGAAGCCGTCCTCGGCAACCAGACCAGTCACAACAAGATGGCCGACATCTTCTTCACCGACGACAAGGTCAAAATCGCCCTCGTCCACCTCCTCGGCCAACTCGTGCACGAGAACCTCCACGCCGAGGCAACCGCCTGACGCGTACCTAGGGCGGAAGACCGCATCACGGCCAGTCGGTACCGGCAGCCGGGCCTGCGCTCGTCGTCCCGGAACTGTCGGTGCCGAGGCGTACGGTCGGCGGCACCGGGAGCGAGGACAGAACAAGGGATGGGAACCATGGAGACACTCGGCAACGAGTTCGCGCAGGCGGTCCGCAACGTCACGATCAGCGGCGACAAGGAGAAGCGGGCAATCGCGGCGCACACAGAAGTCCGCGAGTTGCTGGAAGCCGATGAGGAACTCTGCGGTTGGGGAATCGACACCATCCTCATCGGTTCCTACGCGCGCCAGACCGCCAGGTACCCCGGCAAGGACGTCGATGTCTTCCTCCGGTTCAAGAACCTCACGGTCCGTCACAGCCCCGAGAAGGTCTACAACGCTGTCGAGCGCGTCCTCGTCGCCAAGTACGGACTCAAAGACGACGGCTCCGGAGGACGCGTCACGCGGCAGGCCCGGTCACTCAAGATCGTCTTCCCGGACCCCGACGACCAGTTCGATGTGTCCTTCTCCATTGACGCCGTTCCGGCCGTCTCTTGGGGCGAGCACTGGGGCATTCCGAACCGCGACCGAGACCTCTGGAACAACGACGAGAAGCGGTGGATCAAGACCAACCCCGTCAAGTTTGCCAACGACACGAAGGCTCTCTCCATCGCGACCTGGAGTCCCACCGTCGGTGGCGTCAACGCCTACCGCCCGGTTGTGAGGCTCCTTCGCCAGATCCGACACGTCCACTTCGGCAAGGAGCGGCCCGGCGGGCTGTTCACCGAGGTCGCCGCCTACTACGTCTGGGGCGACCGGCTCGTCACTGGATCCACCTGGGCAGAACTGCTGATCTCCACGATGGAGCACGTCGCCAAGCGGTTCGAGGACTGCGCCGACAACGGTCTCCCCGACCCGGTGCTCGGCACCCCGATGAAGCCTGCCCTCGACTCGTGGCAGTGGACCACGGCCGCCCAAGGCCTGAACAGGCTCGCCGATCAGGCACGCGAAGCCCTCGACTCCGAGCGATGCCGCGCCGCCAAGATGTGGCGCGAGATCCTCGGCACCAACGAGCGCGGCCGCGTCCTTCCGCTTCCCGAGGGCTGCGACGCGAACGGGTTCCCCGTCGGAGCGGTGACAGCCGTGAGCGCGGTCGGAAGCAACGATCCTCGCGGGTTCGCGGCCCTTCCCTGGCCCGCACGTCGTCACAGGTAATCCTCCGTTGGAGACCTACGACGACGCCGCCTTCGAGCAGTTCTGCGCTGCACTGGTCAACACAGGCTTCTCGCCGGTACCGAGCACCGGGCAGGCCATGTGGACCGGCCCCATCCGGGACAGTCTGAAGCCACTCACTGACGCCACTCGCATGCAGGTCTGGTTCCCCCAGGGCTGGCCGCTCCGGTACGCGCACATCACTGTCGACAGGCTCAAGACCGAACACGCCGCCGACGGCACCATCTGCCTGTGGGCCGACGACGACCCTGCCCAGGTTGCAGCACAAGACCCAGACGTCCTGTGGGCACGGCTCGACGAATGGGCTGAGGTAGCGCAGCGAGGCTTCCGGCTCGAAGACCGGGCTCTCGACGCCTACCTCCTGTTCGAGGAACGCAACAACTACCAGGCAGAACTTCCCTTCGGCGACCTCATCCGGGCCGGAAGCAATGGATACCGCGCACCCCTCAACGGGACCAAACAAGGCAGACGAGCGATTATGCTCAAACCGGCCGCTCTGCCTGAGCAGAAGCCCAACGAGGAGCACCTGCGCGGCGTGGTCTACCTGCGGCGCGACATCGGCAGCCCACCGCGCAACCTCGACGACATCAAGGCCGCGCTCACCAGGAAGCAGAAGGCCGACCTCGAACGGGGGCTCGACGAGAGAGCGCCCACCGCCCTCGCCGAGCCAAGCGGCGGCTACGACTTCATCGTCCTCGCGTGGCCTCGCCACGACCGCGAACACGACGCCGTAGTTGTCGGATTCGAAGGCCAAGGCGACTCGCTCAAAGCATCAGCCATGTCGGCCACACCCAACGAGGCGACCGCCAGGAAGCGCCGCGCAGGACCTGACGTCGAACTCCTCGCCGACAAGACGGTCCTGCTAGCCGGTGCTGGCTCCGTCGGCGGCCACGTCGCCGTCACACTGGCCGCCTCCGGGGTCACGAAAATCCGGCTCCACGACGACGACTACCTCAAGACCGGCAACCTCGTCCGCCACGTCAGCAACCAGTACCTCGTCGGTTATCCAAAGACCCTCGCCCTGTCGATGACGATCGACGACCACGCCCCCTGGACGGACGTCGACAGCCACGGTGCGCTGCCCCACGACCCAGCGGGCCTCACTGCCGCGATCGAAGGCGTCGACCTCGTCATCGACTGCACCGGCATCTACTCCATGTCCGCCGCCCTCGCCGACGTGTGCCACCGCACCGGAACCCCACTCATCACCGGCGCGATCTTCCACCAAGGCGCAATCGCGCGCGTCCAACGCCAAGCAGACGGCGACACCCCCATCGCCGTCCGACCCACCGACGCGAACTACTACCACCTCCCACCGGACGACCCAACCGAGCCCAACAGCGGTTTCCTCGAACTCGGATGCACCGCGCCAATCAACAACGCGCCGCCCACGGCCGTCCTCGGCACCGCCGCAGACATCGCACATGCCGCAATCGACTACCTCACCGGGCGTGACCAGCGACCCGACGAGCGCATCCTCGTATTTCGAGCACGGGAATCTCCCTTCGACCGCACCGGCACGCTCGACCCGCCTGCGCACGGTGGCGTCGCATGAATCGACGCACCCCCACGCCACTGCTCGTCATCTCCGAATCGGCCAAGGCGGCGATGTTCGCAGCAGCCGCCCGTGCTCACCCCAACGAGACCGGCGGCATCCTCGTCGGCGTCCACCTCGACAACCAACCCTGGGTCACTCGCGCCATCGAGATTGCAAGCCCAGATCGAGGACGGCACCACTACAAGATCCCTGCCGGAGCAACGCAGCCCGCTGTCCACGCAGCACGCCGAGAAGACCCGCGCCTCGGCTACCTCGGCGACTGGCACACCCACCCCGCCGACGTCGGCCCAAGCACCACCGACCTCGCAACCCTCGCCGTCTTCTCCATCAAGCACCCCCGCACGCCCAACCCCACCCTCGTCGTCGTGCGCAACACCGATGACGGCTACACGCTGGACACGAGGCGAATCGTCACCGTCAGGCCACGCACCTGCGAGGTACGACTCGCAGGTGACCTGACGCGCCCACAAGCGGGCAATCACACCGAGGAGCCTCAGTGACGAGCAACCAACTGCCGAGCGCAAGCGGCGTCCGAATCGCAGGCGACAACTACCAATGGCTCCACGCCTGGCGATGCTGCATGGAAGCGCTCCACGACGACCTCACCGGAAACAACTCGAACGCCATCATCGCCGTCGGCGTCGAAGAACCCGGAGTCGGAAACGGCGACGACGTCGTCCTCCACCGAGCCCAACCGCCACACACCTACATGCAGGTCAAATACGCCGTCGACCACCGCACGGCCATCAACCTCGACTACCTCGACCAGAGCGGCGTCCTCCGCAAGATGGTCAAGACCTACGCCGACCTGACAAACGCCGGGACGCCAGCGCAAATGCGGCTCGTCACCAACCGAACCATCGACCCCAACGACCTCCTAGTCACGGACCGAGACGCCCGCGACGGACGCCTCCTGCCACGCGCAGCACAGGGCGGACCCAAGTCCGACCGAGGGAAGGCACGAGCCGAATGGGCCGAGAAGGCTGACACCGACGAGGCAGGACTCCTCACTTTCCTCGCCAACTTCCACCTCGACGTCGCCTACGACATTGACCGCCTCCGACGCGAAACCAGCCTCCTCATGACCGCCAACGGCCTCCGATCTGACGATGCCGCCCTAACTCTCGGCGCAGGTTGGATCGAAAGGCAGGTGATCGCAGGCCATCGTCGGATCACGCTCGACGTCATCAAGAACGCGGTCGCCTCACTGGAACTCCAGGCAGGGTCCCCCTGGACAACCGTCTCAGTCGCGACCATCAAGCACGACGAACTCGCCGACCAAGCAGCCGTCAGCATCGACTGGGTCGACCGCATCGACGGCACCACCGACTGGACTCGCGTCGCCCCGTTGCCGCCACACACGTGGGACGACCTCGCCGCCGACATTCGGACCATCACAGGACAACTCAATGGGGACAAGCGCATCCTCATCACCGGCCACCTGCGGCAGGCCACTGGCTTCTTCGTCGGCACAGAACTGCGCCGGGTCCTCGGCTACGAAGTCGGAATCCGCCAAGGCGAACAACTCTGGACCGGCGAAACCCCAACGACAAGCGACGCCATCACCGTCACCGAGCACCACGCCGAAAGCGGCCCCGACACCGCAATTATCGTCAACGTGGCCGCCGACGCCGCCGACGTAGCCGCCGACTGGATCCGCTCAGCGGCACTACCCGTCAACAAGATCCTCACCGTCCAACCCAGCGCAGACACAGGCGCCAAAGCCATACCCACGCCGTCATACGCCAACAGCGTCGCAACCGCGATCCGAGACCTCGCCCGACGACACGTCAAGGGCGACATCCACCTGTTCCTCATCGGACCCCTTGGCCTCGCGGTGCTTCTCGGACACCACTGGAACCGCGTGACCACCACCCACGTGTACGAGCACCTCGGCGGAACGGAATACACGGCGGCCTTCGCCGTCGACGCCTAGAGCAGCCCTCGAACGCCGAAGCGGCCCGTGCGCCTGACACCCGCGCGCTACCCAGTCGCAGGCGTCGACCACAAACGCCGTCAACGCCAGGGTCGAGGAGCCGCCGACGCTTCATCTGTCGGGCGCTAAGTCGTGTCCACGCAGAGTGAAACAGCGCCTCGACTCGTGTCCACGCAAAGTGAAACGGCCACCCGCAAGCGCGAAGTGGCCGTCTGAAGTGAAAAGTGGTCAATCAATCTGAAACTTCACAGGCGCGTTACTTCAGCAGCCGCGACAACCGGCGGTCGGCCAACGGCTTGCCGCCGGTCTGGCAGGTCGGGCAGTACTGCAGCGACGAGTCGGCGAAGGACACCTCGCGAACGGTGTCGCCGCACACCGGGCACGGCAGCCCGGCCCGGCCGTGCACCCGCATGCCGGAGCGCTTCTCCTGTTTCAGCATCCCGGCGCCCTGCCCGACGGAGCGGGACACCGCGTCGCGCAGCGTGGCCTGGACCGCGTCGTACAACGCGGTGACTTCCGGGCCGGTGAGACTGCCGGCGGCCTTGTACGGCGACAGTTTCGCCACGTGCAGGATCTCGTCGCTGTAGGCGTTGCCGACCCCGGCGATGATGCCCTGATCGCGCAGCACTCCCTTGAGCTGCTTGCCTTTTCCGGCGGCCAGGATTGCCGCGAAGACGGCCTCGGTGAACTCCGGGGTGAGCGGATCGGGACCGAGTCGCGCGATGCCGGCGACGTCGAGCGGATTCCGTACGACATACACAGCCAGCCGCTTCTGGGTACCGGCCTCGGTCAGATCGAAACCCCCGCTCAGTTCGCCGTCGACGGTGGCGAACCCGAGCCGCAACGCCAACGGCCCCTTGCCCGGCTTCACTGCGCCCGGTGGCAGCGACTCACGCCAGTGCAGCCAGCCGCCGCGAGCCAGGTGCGTCACGAGACGAAGCGATCCGTCGGGTCCGCCCGGATCGGCGGCAGTGTCGAGGCACAGGAACTTGCCGTAGCGGCGTACGTCGACCAGCAACCGGCCTTCGAGCGCCTGGACGGGCGGGTCGAACGTCTTCAGCGCGCTGATGGCCGCGAGCTCCACTCGGACGATGCGCTGCCCGACGGCTCGCTCGTGCAGGAACGTGGCGAGCGCCTCGACCTCCGGTAGTTCCGGCACGCGCGCCAGGCTAGTCCTGCGTGGGCGGAGCCAGTGGTCGGAGACGCCTGGAAACCGGCCACGGGGAGAACCGGCTGCCGCTGAGGGGTGTCTGAGCGGCCCTGAGGGATGATGGCCGCATGGACGAGGCCGTCGCGGATCGCCCGGTGACCCAGTTGCTGCCGGGCCGCATCGGGATGCTGGTGCGGTTGTCGGCGCACCCCGGCGGTCGTACGGCGTTGCTCGACGCGTTGAACCGCTACGTCGACCACCTCGACGAGGAGCCGGGCACCGAACTGTTCGCGGTCGCGCTGGACCCCGACGACGCGGACGTCGTGTGGTTGCAGGAGTGGTTCCACGACGAGGACGCGCAACGGGCGCACACCGCCTCCGGCCCGTTCCAGCGGCTGGTGCACGACATGCAGGATCTGCTGCTGAGCCCACCGGGCCTGCTGCGCGTGGACCCGCTGCGGGTGAGCCTGCAGCCGGCGCTGCTGCGAGACGAGATCGGCCTGGGGCCCTGATCCGGCGACGTCGGATCTGACGAGGCGGGAAGTCACCGGTCAGCCGTGTTCCGCTGAGCGGACGGCTCGCCGCAGTCCGGTGGTCGGCCTCACCCGGTCGGTCTAGCGTCCGGCGCATCGGGCGAGGCAACGGAGCCTCGCCGCCGAGGGGTGAGGTGTCGCCGATGTCAGAACATCGTGCACGATCGCACCACCGGGCGCGGACACGCACGCTCGCAGGCGGAGCAGCAACCGCCGCCCTGCTCGTCGCCGCGGCGCTGGTCGCGCCGGCCGCGAGCGCCACAGCTGATCATCAGCACAGCAAGGGCGGTACGCCGAAGGGCCCGCTCGTCGTCGCCCGTGGCCTGGACAACCCCCGCCAGCTCAGCGCCGGCCCGGGCGGGACGTTGCTCGTCGCCGAGGCCGGGCACGGCGGGACCGCCTGCACCGGAACCGGAGAGCAGACCCAATGCACCGGGGACACCGCGGTGATCTCGGCGATCACCAACCCGCGGTGGCCGGGGTCGAAGGTCGTGGACCTCATCACGGGGTTGCCGTCGGGCGCGGGGCCTGACGGCACGTTCGCCGGTGGCACCAGCGGTGTCTCGTACGGCCCGGCGACCCGGTGGGGCAAGGAGCGACTGTCGGTCGTGACCAATGGCGCCGCGCCCGACTCCACCGGTCCGGTGCCCAGCACCGTCCCGATGGGTTCGTTGCTGACCTACGGGCGCAACCATTCCGGGGCGATCACCTTGAAGTGGTCGGTGGATCTGTTGCCGTACGAGATCGCCCACAACCCCGACGGCCAGGTGCAGTTGGGTCCTGACGGCCAGCCGCTGGACTCGCTGTCGAACCCGTACGCCGCCCTCACGCTGCCCAAGTGGACGCTGGTGGCCGACGCTGGCGCCAACGACATCCTGGCGGTGTCCCGTGACGGCAAGACGGTCCGCACGCTGACGACGTTGCCGGTCATCACTGCCGGTGCGTGCGCCACCGTCCCGAACAACACCGCCGACGGCTCGCCCGGCTGTGACCCTGTGCCGACCGGGATCACGCTCGGTCCGGACGGTTTCGTCTACGTCAGCGGTCTCGGGTCGGAGGTCCCCGGCGCCGGCCGGGTCTGGAAGATCGACCCGCGTACCGGGGCGATCGTGAAGACCTACGACGGTCTGACCTCCGCCAGCGGCGTTGCGGTGACCAAGGACGGCTCGGTCTGGGTGAGTGAGCTGCTCGTCGGCTCCGACGACCCGACGAAGTCCCCGGCGCAGTGGGGTCAGGTCACGCAGATCAAGCGCGACGGCACTCGCGTCGTGCACGCGGTCCCGCAGCCGGCCGGGATGGCCGTGGTCAAGGGTCACCTGTACGTCTCGGCGTACAGCCTGTTCCCGGCGACCGGCGGGCTGGGCGACCCCGCCCTGTCCGGGCAGGTGTGGCGACTGACGTAGTCCGTCGTACCAGCGCACTCAGGTGATTGCGCCCGTACGCCACTGAAAGGCGAGCCTCGCCCTGGGAGTCGACGGCGTCTGCCGCGCCGGCTTCCGGGGCGAGGCTTCGTCATGTCCGGGCCGTGGCATATCTGTCTCTGACAGAGATAAACTGGCCGACATGAGTTCGCCTGTCGAGGTTGCTTCCCCAGTCGGCACTGCCGACGTCGCCTCTCCCGCCGGTACGTTCACGCCGACCGATCCGCCGGTGGCGGTCGGCCGCGAGGCGGTCGAGGGCGTGGCGCGCGCGCTGATCGCCCAGCTGAACGCGACCACCCGAACCGTGCGCCGCGCCACGCGAGGCAACCTGGTCGGCCTGGTCCCGCTGGCCGCGTCCCAGGCCGAACTGCTCCGGCTCGTCGTCGACCGGCCGGGCATCCGCATCGGGGAGGCCGCCGACGCCTTGGTGCTGGCCCCCAACACGGTGAGCACCGTGGCCAAGGAGCTGCTCGCACTGGGCCTGGTGTCCCGGGAGCGTGACGCCGCGGACCGCCGGGTCGCCCGGCTCCACCCGACCAGCGCGGCGCTGGACCGCGTCGGCCGCTGGCAGGACGCCCGAGCCACCGTCGTCGCCGCGGCGCTGCGGCGACTGGGCGCCGCCGACGTCGAGGCGCTGCTGCAGGCCGCTCCGGCGCTGGCGCGGCTCGCCGACGCGGTCGAGGCCGGTGATGCGGCATGACACCGGTGGCGGTGCGCTGCCGGGACCTCAGCTACCGGTACGGCGACCACTTGGCCGTCGACGGCGTCGACCTCGAGGTCACCGCCGGTGAGGTGCTCGGACTGCTCGGACCCAATGGCGCGGGCAAGACGACCACGTTGCGGATGCTCACCGCGCAGTTGCCGCCGTACCGGGGCACCGCGGAGGTGTTCGGGCACGACGTGGCGCGCGACAGCCTCGCCGTACGCCGCGCCCTGGGCTATGTGCCACAACAGCTCTCGGCGGACTCCGGTCTCACCGGCCGGGAGAACGTCGCGTTGTTCGCCCGGCTGTTCGACGTACCCCGGCGGCAACGGCGGGCGGCGGTCGACGACGCCATCGAGGCGATGGGCCTCGCCGACGCCGCCGACCGGATGGCAGCGACGTACTCCGGCGGCATGGTGCGCCGGCTCGAACTGGCCCAGGCGTTGGTCAACCGGCCGCGGCTGCTGGTGCTCGACGAGCCGACCATCGGGCTGGACCCGCTGGCCCGGGCGGGGGTGTGGGCGCGCGTCGAGGAACTGCGGTCCGCCACCGGCATGACGGTGCTGCTGACCACGCACTACATGGAGGAGGCCGACCAGATGTGTGACCGGGTGGCGCTGATGCACTGGGGCAAGGTGACCACCGTGGGACGCCCGGCTGACCTGAAGGCCGCGCAGGGCGCCGGTGCGTCCCTCGAGGACGTGTACGTCGCCCTGGCCCACCAGCAGGCCGGGACCACCGCTGAGGAAGGGGGCCGGTTCCGTGACGTCAACTCCGCACGCCGTACCGCCAGCCGGCTCGGCTGAGGAGCCGTCCGCCGCACTGCACCCGGCGCAGCAGCCGGTCGTGGCGCTCGGCGACGGCCCGCTGCGCAGCCGCCTGGTGGCGCGCCGGATCGGAGCGTTGTCGCTGCAGGAGCTGCAGAAGATCAACCACGACAAGAGCGAGGTGCTGACCCGCAGCATCCAGCCGGCGCTGTGGTTGTTGATCTTCGGTACGACGGTCTCTCAGCTTCAGGTGATCCCGACCGGCGACCTGTCGTACCTGGACTTCCTCGCCCCGGGGATCCTCGCGCAGTCCGCGCTGTTCGTCGCGATCTTCTACGGCATCCAGATCATCTGGGACCGCGACGCCGGTGTGCTCAGCAAACTCCTGGTGACCCCGACGCCGCGTTCGGCGCTGGTCACCGGTAAGGCGTTCGCGGCCGGTGTGCGCGGTGTCGCGCAGGCGATCGTCGTCATCACCATCGCCGCGTTGCTCGGCGTCGACTTCCGCTGGAACCCGCTGTCGATGGTCGCCGCGCTGATCGTCGTCGTGGTCTCCGCCGGGTTCTTCGCCTGCCTGTCGATCACGATCGCGGGGCTGGTGCGGTCCCGTGACCGGCTCATCGGCGTCGGGCAGGCGATCATGATGCCGTTGTTCTTCGCGTCCAACGCGCTCTATCCGGTCGACGTGATGCCGGCCTGGCTGCAGTGGGTCAGCCGGTTCAACCCGCTGTCGTACGAAGTGGACGCGTTGCGTGGGCTGCTGGTCGGGGCGCCCGCGCACCTGTGGCTGGACGCCGTCGTGCTGCTGGGTTGCCTGGTCGCCGGGGTCTGCAGCGCCGCGGCGCTGCTCGGCCGCCTCACCCGCTGACGCCCCCGGCGGCGCCGCTGGGGCAGGACGGTGGCCGCCACCCGCGGCTGCCGCGAGGTGACAGCGCCCCGGCTGCTCCGCCAGCGGCACAGCGGTGACATCGGGCGACGCGGACGGTGGCCGGTGGCCTACCCTCACAGCCCTAGCTTCAGCGATCCGACGAGGACCGGGAGTGCCCATGGCCACCTTCGTGTACGACTTCGCCGAGGGCGATAAGGACCAGAAGGACCTGCTGGGGGGCAAAGGCGCCAACCTCGCCGAGATGACCCGGCTGGGGCTGCCCGTCCCGCCCGGATTCACCATCACCACCGAGGCCTGCCGCTACTACCTGGCACAAGGCCGCGAGCCTGCGCAGCTGCGCGTGCAGGTGACCTCGGCGATGCGGAAGCTGGAGGACACCATCGGCCGCCGGCTGGGTGACCCGGCCGACCCGCTGCTGGTCTCGGTGCGGTCCGGGGCGAAGTTCTCCATGCCGGGGATGATGGAGACCGTCCTCAACATCGGCCTCAACGACAATTCCGTTCAGGGTCTGGCCAAGGTCGCCGGCGACGAGCGCTTCGCGTGGGACTCGTACCGCCGGCTGATCCAGATGTTCGGCAAGACCGTGCTGGACCTCGACGGAGAGTTGTTCTCCCACGCGCTGGACGCGGCCAAGGCGGCCAAGGGCGTCTCCAGCGACGTCGACCTCGACGCGGAGGATCTGCGCGGCCTGGTCGAGCAGTTCAAGGCCATCGTCGCGGACAACTCCGGCCGGCCGTTCCCGCAGGATCCCCGGGAGCAGCTCGACCTCGCCATTCACGCGGTCTTCGACTCCTGGAACACCGAGCGGGCACGGCTGTACCGCCGGCGTGAGCGCATCCCGCACGATCTCGGCACCGCGGTCAACATCTGCACCATGGTCTTCGGCAACCTCGGTGCCACCTCCGGGACCGGGGTGTGTTTCACCCGCGACCCGGGCACCGGACGGCCGGGCGTGTACGGCGACTACCTGCCCAACGCCCAGGGCGAGGATGTGGTCGCCGGCATCCGTAACACGTTGTCGCTGGAGGATTTCGAACGCCTCGACCCGCAGTCGTCGGCAGAGTTGCGGCGGGTGATGCGCCGACTGGAGACGCACTATCGCGACCTGTGCGACATCGAGTTCACGGTCGAACGCGGCAAACTGTGGATGCTGCAGACCCGGGTGGGCAAGCGCACGGCAGCAGCGGCGTTCCGGATCGCGGTGCAGCTGGTCGACGAATCGCTGATCACCCTGGACGAAGCGCTCGAGCGCGTCACGGGGGCGCAGCTGGCGCAGCTGATGTTCCCGCAGTTCAACGCCAAGGCACCGCGCACCCTGGTCACCCGGGGCATGGCCGCGTCGCCGGGTGCCGCGGTCGGCCGCGTCGTGTTCGATTCGGCGACCGCTGTCGAGTGGGCCGCGCGGGGCGAGCAGGTCGTGCTGCTGCGACGCGAAACCAACCCCGACGACCTCGAAGGCATGATCGCCGCCGACGGCATCCTCACCTCGCGGGGCGGCAAGACCTCGCACGCCGCCGTCGTCGCCCGCGGTATGGGCAAGACGGCCGTCTGCGGCGCGGAGGAACTCGACGTCGACGCTGCGGCCAAGGTGGCCACCGCCGGAAAGACCCGCATCGTCGAGGGCGACACGCTGTCGATCGACGGGTCCACCGGCGAGGTGTTCCTCGGCGAGGTTCCGGTGGTGCCGTCGCCGGTCGCGACGTACCTCGAACAGGGACTGCAGGCGGCGCTGGCCAGCAGCGACGAGGAGACCGCCGACCTGGTGCGCGCGGTAGATCGCCTGCTCACGCACGCCGACGCCGTACGCAGACTCGCGGTGCGCGCCAACGCCGACACCGCCGAGGACGCCCGGCGGGCCAGAGACCTCGGTGCGCAGGGGATCGGCCTGTGCCGGACCGAGCACATGTTCCTCGGCGATCGCCGGGTCCTGATCGAACGGGTGAT
Organism: Actinomycetota bacterium; assembly: GCA_004297305.1. Classification (NCBI taxonomy): domain Bacteria; kingdom Bacillati; phylum Actinomycetota; species Actinomycetota bacterium. The sequence continues at coordinate 142,716 of SCTR01000011.1, read as the reverse complement.
CCTCGCCGAGTCCGGGGACGAGCGCGACGCTGCGCTGGCGGCACTGCTTCCGATGCAGCGGCAGGACTTCACCGAACTGCTCGAAGCGATGGACGGCCTGCCCACGACGATCCGGCTGCTCGACCCGCCGTTGCACGAGTTCCTGCCCGATCTCACCGAACTGTCGGTGAAGGTGGCGCTGGCCGAGGAGCGCGGGCAGGCGGACCCGAACGACCTGGTGTTGCTCGCAGCGGTACAGCGGCTGCACGAGTCCAACCCGATGCTTGGCCTGCGGGGAGTGCGGCTCGGGCTGGTGGTTCCGGGCCTGTTCGCGCTGCAGGTCTCCGCGATCGCGCAGGCGGCCGCGGCGCGGCTGAAGGCCGGGGGGGATCCGCGAGTCGAGATCATGATCCCGCTGGTCGGTTCGCTGATGGAATTGCACCTGATCCGGGACGAGACCGACGGCATCGTCGCCGAGGTCGCCGCCGAGCAGGGCGTCGAACTGAACGTGCCGATCGGCACGATGATCGAGCTGCCGCGCGCGGCGCTCACGGCGTTCCGGATCGCGGAGGCGGCGGAGTTCTTCTCCTTCGGTACCAACGACTTGACCCAGACGACGTGGGGTTTCTCCCGCGACGACGTCGAGGCGGCGTTCTTCGCGGCGTACCTCGAGAAGGGCGTGTTCACGGTGTCGCCGTTCGAGACCCTCGACGGTGACGGCGTGGGTCGGCTGATCGAGATCGCCGTCGCGGAGGGACGCCGGACCCGGCCGGACCTCAAACTGGGCGTGTGCGGTGAGCACGGCGGTGACCCGGAGTCGGTCCACTTCTTCCACGCCGCCGGGCTCGACTACGTCTCCTGCTCGCCGTTCCGGGTCCCGGTCGCCCGGCTCGAGGCGGGCCGGGCCACGCTGGGAGCCGGCGCGGCGGCCAGCCGCTGAGGCGTCGTTCGTCCGGCCGGACCACCGCCAGCGTCGCGCCGGCGCAGTGTGCCGGCCTGCGCTGGCGCGCGACTACCGGGTGACCGCGCCCGGCAGCGCCACCGGCATGCCGTTGCGGTCGTGCAGCACGATGCGATCCCGGCCGGCAGCCTTCGCGGCGAACAGGGCCGCGTCGGCCCGGGCGAGCATGACGTCGAGATCCTCGTCGGGTCCAGCCTCGACCAGCCCGAAACTCGCGGTGTACGACGGCAGCCCGGCGGCCCGTAGCGTCGCGCCGAGCTGGTCGCGGACGCGTTCGAGGCCGGTCGCTGCGGCGACAGCGTCGTAGCCGGGGAAGAAGATCGCGAACTCCTCGCCGCCGCGGCGGGAGACCAGGTCCTCGGCGCGCAGATTGGACCGCAGCGTGGCGGCGAACAGCCGCAGGGCGCGGTCGCCGGTGTCGTGCCCGTACGTATCGTTGAGATCCTTGAAGTGGTCGAGATCCGCCATCGCAATGGCGGCGACCGCCGAGTCGCTGCGGATGCGGCGGTAGTCGTTCTCGAACGCGCGACGGTTCAGCAGACCGGTCAGGGCGTCGGTCGTGGCCTGCAGTTGCGTCTCGGCGACGATGCGCAGCATGCCCAGGCGCGTGCCGGCCTGGTTGGCGATGCCCTGCAGGTCCTCCAGCACCGTCTCGTCCAGCGGGGTGTGCGCTGCGGCGATGGTGTGGACGACGCCGACCGTGCGGCCCATGATCGAGACCGGGACGCACAACGCCGAACACCGGCCGAGGGCCCGGCCTTCCAGCTTGGGACAGGCGTTGACCTCGTTGCTGTCCGGGAAGTAGTGCGAACGCCCGCGGCGTGCCGCCGGGCACTCCTGCGGGGAGGCGACTCGGCAGCCGGCCGGTTCGCCACCCGGCGCGATGAACGCGGTCCGGCTCAGGTGCGCGTGGCTGTTGTCGGCCAGCAGCAGTTCGACCGCATTGTCCGGGGACACCTGGGTGAACGCTCGCTCGATGATGCGCAGGGCGTCGTTCTCGTTGTCGGCCATGTCCAGCGCGTCGGCCACCTGCGCCTCGAACTCGCGGTGTTCGTGTTCGCGGTCGAGGCGACGCTGCTGCTGCTCGAGGACACGCGCGGACTTGGTTGCGATACGGGCCAGCCGCCGGCGGATCAGGATGGCCGCTGGCGCGGCGAGCACCGCGACGCCGGCCGCAGCGACGGTGGCCTGGGCCAGGCGGTTCAGCGGCAGGTCGACCACGATCCAGGTCGCGATGCCGGCGAGGACGACGAACATCGCGTTGACGACGAACAGGCCGATGCTGGCAGCATGCTCGCGCTGCCGCCGGGCCTCCTCGGCACTGATCAACTCGCTGCGGCGAACGTCGGCATCGGCCACGTCCGTCCCTCCTCGGTCGACGTCGTCCGCCGCGATGCGGACAGAACTCACCGCTGTATCGGCCACCGTCCGGCCGGGCTGAAGTCCCGCGGACGGGCTCGGTCGTGGTCAGCGCCGGCGGTGCGGTCAGCCGAGCCGACGGCTCGCGGTGAGCCAGTCGCCGCTCGGGCCGGCCGAGGCCTGCGAAGATGGCGGCCGCGTGGTACGCCGCGCGCCGGAGGGCTCGCATAGTGGCCGAGTGCGGCGGTCTTGAAAACCGCTGAGCAGCAATGCTCCGAGGGTTCGAATCCCTCGCCCTCCGCTGTCTGATCTGTGGCCTTGCCAGTCGGTGACGGTTGGCACCTGACGTACCAATATCGATTACCGTTTCGTGCTATCTACCAGCTCTGACGAGCCCGATCACCCAGGTGGCGACGAAGAGGCCAGCGCCATCAGCCTCGGGTGTAGGGAAGTATTGAGGTGTGTAACATTTCGCTATACCGCGTTATACATCCCTAGAGATCGGGGCGAGGTCGGTGGATCCGGTGCGTAACCCGTACCAGCCCGGGGCGGGCCTCCGCCCGGCTGCGCTGGTCGGCCGCAACGAGCAGCTGGCCGATTGGGACACCGCCCTGACCCGCATCGAGAACGGTCGCAATGCCCGGCCGGTGGTCCTCTACGGACTGCGCGGGGTCGGCAAGACGGTTCTGCTCAACACCCAGGCCAAGGCCGCCCGCGACCGGGGCTGGATCGTCGCCAAGCTCGAGGCTGCCACCGACAAGCCACTGCGCGCCTCGCTCACCGAGGCACTGCGTGGCCCCCTCACAGACCGCGCCGCCGGACCCTCGCGCCCCGCGCGGCTGCTGCGTGCGATCAAGACCGTTCTCAGCCTCCGGGCCTCGGTAGACACGTCGGGCAACTGGACCTTCGGCCTGGACCTCGACGGCGTCGGCGGCGGCGGAGCCAACACCGGGGCCCTGGAGTTCGACCTGGCCCGATCCCTGTACGACCTTTCCGAGCTAGCCGTCGAGGAGGGCGTCGGGGTCGCAATTCTCATCGACGAGGCTCAGGACCTCACCAAAGACGAACTCGTCGCATTGTGTTCGCTGGCCCATCAGGCAGGGCAAGAGGACTGGCGGGTCCTCATCTCCCTTGCCGGGTTGCCCAGCCTGCCTCGGGTGCTGGCCGAGGCAAAGTCGTACAGCGAGCGCCTATTCGTCTTCCATCACATCTACGCCCTGCCCGCGCGGGACGCGGCACTCGCCCTCACCGAGCCGGCGCGGGCGGAGTCGGTGGCCTGGGACGACGACGCTGCCGAGCACGTCCTGACGGCCGCTACCGGGTTCCCCTACTTTCTGCAGCAGTTCGGAAAGGACTCTTGGGACTGCGCGACGGGATCCGACCGAATCACGCTCATTGACGCCCGTGTCGGCGCGGCGATCGGCCAGGCAGCCTTGGACACCGGGTTCTACCGGGCTCGCTGGGACCGCGCTACGCGCGCGGAGCAGCGCTACTTGGGCGCCATGGCGATCGATGGCGATGACGGGTCCACTGCTGCGGCAGTCGCCGGGCGAATGGGCCGAGCGGTGTCGTCCCTCAGCCCGACACGCGCCAACCTGATCAGCAAGGGCCTCATCTTCGCCCCTGAGCACGGTCGGGTCGCGTTCACTGTCCCAGGAATGGCTGCGTTCATCTCCCGCCAAGCCCGCGAGGAGTAGCGGCCGGGCCTGCCCGTCTCAGCGGTCGGCGGGCGAGCGAGGCGCCGCGTAGGTGCCGACGGTGGCGCACTGAACTCATCCCATCAGCTCTTGACGAAGGGCTTCAGTATCCTGGGGGCCAGGAGGTCCGGCGTATCCACTCTGTGAGAGAACGATTAATGACTGCTCGGCATTAATTCGGTAGCGTCGGGCAGAGCGACTGGGTGCACTCCAAGCCACCTCTAGTGATACCCCTTCGCCTAGCGTCAGCATTCTCGCCGCTGCGTACCAAGGACTTCCGAAGGCGAATACAAATTCCACATCGAGCTCGGCAATGGAATCAAACACGAAACGCTGCAAGAGGTCCAACGGCGGCCTTATCGGACCGGTCACGCGCCTCGAATGGAATGGATAGAGTTCCAGATAGAGCAGGTCTTCGGGTCTGATGGACTCATTCTGGTGGAGTCGTTGCGCAAAGGCGGCTCGGTCCCGATGGTACTTGTTCCTGCCGTTGGCGTTCTCCCATGCGACGCAGGTGTAGGGACCACTTGCGGCCCACTCGGAGTAGCTGGTTCGCGCGATCTGCTGTGTGAAGATCCCGTTGGGCCCCTGAAAGCTAGGGGCCGGAGCGCCCGGGTTCAGGCCGAGCATAACCAGGGCGGGAGCGGCGGAGCGCCTCAGGGGACCGATAAATGGCTCTGGGAAGACATCAAGATCGACTACTCCGTCCGCTCGGCCATTGTAGGAGCGTTGCCACCGCCGCAGTGTTGGAGACAGCACGTGATCGCCGTCAACCCACCGCCGTATCTCACTGTTCCAGAACTCTGCCATGGCAGTCAGGGCCGGACGCATTGGTCTTGATGGCAGATCGCGTTGCTTCATTGCGTTCATGTGGTCCCTCCTCCGACTTTGCACCTTACGGCCCGCCCGACAGAGGTTGTGGCGGGAAGAGTACGTGGACCCAGCTCGGCCCCGTCGCCGACAGGTTGTCACCTTGCCGCGCTGGTCGCAGCTGCGTTGGAACGGCCGTCGCGTCTCGCCTGGCGGCCTCGGCGAAGCCGGCAAGCTTGCGGACGCAGGTCAGTTGTCCCCCGCCAGGTCCACGAGCGCCTCTCAGCTGACCGGTGGATACCGGAATGCTGACCTTCGGCGCGGGCCGGTTCCCGAACGCGGCCGATCGATCCCGCGTAGTAGCGGGCGAGGGCACGTCGGGCCCGACGATCCCGAGCAGCTTGAGCGCAACCTTCGTTCAGTATTGGGCGAGACCTCAGTCGCAAGTGGCGCGGCGCGGCTCCTGGCGATCGCGCCGCTCAGCGCCGCTCAGCGCTCCTCGTTGTTCCTGATCCTCGCCCGGCAGCCGGACGTCACGATCGGAGAGGCGGTGCGGGACAACGCCGGACGGACCGGCACCGCACTGAGTTTCCCTTTCGGGCCGGCCGGCAGCCCGTGGGAGCTGCTGACCCTTATTCTATCCGACGACGGCACTGTGCTCGAAGTAACGGAGAGGGCTGTCAGGGATCAGAAAATCCCGTCGAGCACCGCCCACGCCGAAGCAACGAGAAAGGGCGACGTCATCAGTCGAACGACGTACTTCGAGGTCGGCGGCACGAACGTGACGCCCGGCGCGTAGGCGACCGCGGCGCGGCCTGCTGCGATCCGCCCTCATCGCCACGGCGGGGCTGGGCACGCGAGCATTTTCGCTGACACAGTCCTGTCACGCTCACCGGCTCGGCGGCCATTGGAGAGTGAAGGGGGCACTCATGCAGCCAGACGAGGCGCGGGAAACTCGCTTTCGCGACATGTTCCTCACCCATCAGCACGCTGTTGTCGCCTACGCCGCCCGCCGGACCGATCCGCCCGGGGACCTGACGGCCGCCCAAGATGTCGCCAGCGCTGTGTTCGTGACCGCGTGGAAACGACTGGACGACATCGGATCCGATCCGCTGCCCTGGCTGCTCGTCACGGCCAGGCATGTGCTGTCCGACAGTCGCCGTGAACGCCGACGACGGCGGAGCCGCGAGCGCCGGCACTCCGACGACCGGTCGCTGACACCGGGCGCAGTGCCCGACCTCGCCCAGCAGGTCTCCGACGTCCTCGTCGTGCGCGCAACGCTCGCGGCGCTCGGCGAGCAGGATCGCGAACTGGCGACGCTGCTGGCCTGGGACGACCTGACCCTGGTTCAGGCGGCGCAGGTGCTCGGCATCACGCCCGATGCGGCCAGAACCCGATGGAAGCGCCTGCGAGCCCGGCTTGCGGTCTCGCTCGCCGACTCCGAGGAGGCTGACAGCGGCTCGGCCGGTACTCACCCCGCCCCACAGCTCAGCCACCAGCCACTGGAGGCCCGGCGATGATTGCCGAAGGCGACGTCCTCACCCGCCTCCGCACCGCGGATCCCCTGACCGGCTCGCCGCTGCCCGAACTGCCGATGGACGCGATCTGGGCTGCCGCAACCGTCCTCGACGTCGACAGCCGGCGACGTGTCCGTCGCCATCGCGCGGTGCTCCGGTGTCTCGTTGCAGGCGTCGCTGCCGCGGCTGTGCTGGCGGTGCCTGTCGTCATCCCCCGCAGCACGCCCGCCCCCACCGGCACCCGCCACGCGACGGGATCGTGGCTGCCGAACGCTGCTGCTGCGGAGCTCGACCAGCTCGCGACAAAGGTGACGGCCACACCGCTCGGCGACAGGTACGCCTACTGGCGCGAGGATCAGCTGGCTCTCCTGTCGACATACCCCGTTGCCGACTCGACCCCCGCTCGGTACTGGGACGCGCGTACGATCCAGCGCTGGCAGGGCACCATCTGCAAGGACCGGCAAGTTGAATCGTGGCAGCCGTACCGGTTTCTGACGCCGCAGGACCGCAGTATCTGGTATGGCTGGGCGAACGGCGAAGGCGTCGCGGCTGAGGACAGGACGGCGGCGGCCGGGGGGACCCATGAGTGGGTCGGCTCGCAGCTGTGGGACTCGGCAGCCGAAGGCGAGCCGGCCAACCCCTGCGAGCGCGGCGGCAGCCTGACTGAGCCGACACCGGCCTACACCTCGTCCCTGCCCACCGATCCCCGGGAGCTGCTGGACCGGATCAGCAGCGACCTGGGCACACCGCTGCGGGCACAGGACCCGGACGCGAATGCAGCAGACGCGGTCATCTCTCTGATGACCGTGCCGTGGCTGACCTCAGCGCAGCGCGCCACGCTGATCGAAGCCATAGGACTGCTCCCGCAGTCCTGGACCGTCACCGGCAAGACGACGGTTGCCGGGCATCCCGCTGTCCGGATCGCCCGACAGTCCGAAGGTGTCCGCGACGAACTGGTGGTCGTCGCGGCGGCCCCGGGGATCTGGGAGGAGACGGTGACACTCGTCGACGCCGAGCGAGCCGCCCTGTGGTCTGGTGGCGCATGGGCCGGGCTTCCCGACGGCACCGTCGTCTCACGCAGGCACGTGACGGAATCGGGCATCGTCGCGGACATCAGGAGCACGCCCTAGCGTTTTCGACGCGCGGGCCCGCGAGGTCAGTCATCGGCGGGTCGAGCACCCGGACGCTCATTTGTCGAGCCAGCGACTCCGCGGGACCTGGCGGCGCTGTCCGCCTAGCTGGCTCGGGCGGCTGGCCGGATCAGCAGCAACGGGATGCTGACGGCGAGGCCCAGCCCGCACACGGCCAGCGCGGCCTGATAGCTCCACAACGGAGCTATGGCGGTCACCGACGCCGCGGTGGCGACCGTGACGACGACGCCGGTCCCGGTGGCGCCGACGGTCTGGCCGACCGCGCGCACGATGAAGTTCATCCCGTTCGCGACGCCCCACCGTGAGGGCTCGACGATGCTCACGATGATCGCTGGATAGGACGGCAGGACCAGGCCGTAGCCGCTGATGCCGACAGTGGAACCCACCACCAGTGCCCACGCGCTGTCGTGCCAGCAGATGATGAGCACCAGCCCGGACAGGATGACCAGGTGGCCGACCACGGTCGGGGCGAACGGGCCGGACCGGCGGGCGATGACGCCCACCAATGTCGCGGTGGCACCTTGGGCGAGCATCCCGGGAATGAGCAGGGCGGAACCGGCCAGCAGCCCCAACCCCAGCCCGTAGCCGGCCGTCGCCGGATCGGCGGCGGCAATGGCCAGGACGGCAAGCAGCAGAGCGTAGTTCGTCGCTCCGACGCAGACCCCGGACACGTTCAGCGACGTCATCTGCCGGCTCAGGAAGGCCGGCATGTCCACGAGCGGATCGGGCAGTCGGTACGCCGACACCACCCAACCGGCGATACCCGCGAGGCCCGCCGCCGCGCAGCCCAGGATGGCCGGTGACGACCAGCCCCAGCTACTGCCCTGCGACAAAGTCAGCAGCAGCCCGCCGAGACCGACCATGAGCAGGCCGGCACCGATGAGATCGACTCGCCCACCGGCGATCCCGGGCGAACGCGGCACCTGCCACCAGGCGGCGGCCAACGCCGATGCCGAGACAGCGGTGAGGACCCAGAACAACAAGGACGGGTCGTCGCTGAGCTGGGCGATGGCACCGCCGACGACCAGGCCGCCGACGGCCCCTATCGCCAGGGCGACAGTGATGTACGAGATCGCGAAGCGGAGCTGACGCGGCGGTACCAGATCGGCGACGACAGCCATGCTGACCGGCACGATCGCCAGCCCGGGACCCTGTAACAGCCTGCCCAGCAACAGAACGACGAAGTTGTCAGTAGCGGCTGACAGGACGCAGCCCACGACGACGAGGCTAAGCGAGACCAGGTACACCGGTCGTTTGCCCACGACATCGGCCAGGCGTCCCAGCACCGGAGTCGCCACCGTCCCGGCGAGGATGGTGACCGAGACGACGAGGTTGACCGTCCCGACCGACAGGCCCGTGGTGCGCGGGAGCGTCGTCAGCAGCGGCAGGACGGCCGAGGTCAGCAGGCTGATGCTGAACGGGGCCAGGGAGATGGCCGTGAGAACCCAGACCAGCCGGCCGCGGCTGATGGGAGGGGCGGGGTGCTCGACCGCCTCGCCGGGTCGAGTGTTCGTCCCCACCCGTCGCCTCCCTCGGCCGACTTCCTCAGCCACCACCGTCCGTTTAGTCAGGATTATGGACCAATTATGGAGCGTCCGCTCCGCTTGGGGGAGGCCCTGCCCGACAGGGGTTTGCGCGCATGGGCGCATGACGCGGCCGCGACGATGTCAGTTGAGCTTGACTGTCGGCCAGTTTGTCGGTGACGAACTCACCGCCAGTCGGGCGCGAAGATCGGCTGTCCCAGGGCGGCCGCCGCCTCGGCACGGGTCACCTCGCGCAGCTGGACCGAGAAGGTCCAGCGGTGGCCTTCGAGGTCGACAGCGGCGTACGTGCGAGCGCCGTAGAACTGGTCCTGCGGCTCCATCACGATCACCGCGGACGCCGCGCGAGCCCGCTCGCAGTGCTCGTCGAGTCCGCCGGACAGTTCGACGTGGACCGACTGGGTATTGGTGCCGTCGACGCTGGCCGGGCTGCGATACGGCGCCGACCACTCGGCCCCGATCATGACTCGGCCCCGGCCGGCGCAACTCAGTTCGTAGTGACACATCTGCGGGGCGTCAGGGGGACCCTCGATGGCCATCGTGACATCGAAGCCGAATACCCGCTGCAGCCAGTCGAGCGCGGCGACGGGGTCGCGGTAGTAGACGCTGGAGGTGAAGACCGGGTTCTCTGGGCGCAGCCCGGGTGCCGGTGCCGCCGCAGCGACGGCGACGGTCAGCAGGATCACCGCATCGTCGACCGCGAGCACCGAGTGCCGGTCGGCGGGCAGGACCAGGACGTCGTGCTGCTGTCCGTCCCACTGCTCGGTCGCGGTGGCGAGCCGGACCCTGCCTCGCAGCACGGTCAGCGTCGCCTCACCGGGGCTGTCATGCTCGGCCAGCTCCTGACCGGCGACGAGGGCGAGCACCGTCTGGCGTAGCGCGTGATGGTGGCCGCCGCGGATCGTGTGGGCGGCTCGGCCGCTGTGCGCACGTCGCGCGAGGTCCAGCTGGTCGTCGGCGATGCTGCTGAGGGAGATCGAGTCCACGGCGGCCTCCTGAGATGATCGACACGGGGTACGGCGTACGGCGCTGCCCCCAGCGTGCCAGCAGCCGCGCGGCTCTCCCAGCCGTGGCGGGCAGGGCGGGCCGCACCGGCGCGAGACAGGGGCGAACGACATTGAGTCCGGCCGACGACGCAACTGCCGCCGACGACGCGCTTCGGGCTGTCCTGCGAGCCGACCTCGTCGTCGCGATGAAGGCTCGGCGACCCGACGCGGTGACGGCGCTGCGGACGGCGATCGCCGCCATCGACAACGCCGCGGCGGTCGACCCGACCGTCGAAACCCCAGGCGCGGCAGGCGACCACGTCGCCGGAGCGCGGACCGGCGTGGGTTCGACCGAGGCCGCGCGCCGCCGGCTGGGTAGCGACGAGCTGCACGCCATCCTGCGCGACCAGATCACCGAGCGGCTGTCGGAGGCCGACCGGTACGACAGCCTCGGACGGGTCGAGGATGCGCAGCGGCTTCGCCGCGAGGCGGACGTGTTGTCGGCCTACCTGAGCTGAAACCGATCCACCGCTCGACCGTTCAGGGCGCGACGAGCCACCGTCGACCCCCGAGGGCGCGACGAGCCACCGGCGACCCTCCGAGGGCGCGACGAGCCCACGCTCGGCGAACTGCCGCGTGACGACGCCACGCCCCCGGCGGGATCAGGGCGACACGTTGAACCATCTCCGCAGTGGCGCGATCCGCCGGATGAGGAACCGGTCGACGAGCAGGACGACCAGCAGGGACGCGCCGAACAGCGGCAGGAGGACGGCCAGCGCGACCACGGCTGCTGCGATCCACCACGTCGTGGCGATCGGCAGCCGGCCGCGAGGTGCGGCGAGCCCGGACCGTGCCGGCCGGCGCCGCCACCACATGAGCGGCCCGCTGACGCACAGGAAGATGACCGACAGGCAGAAGGCGAACGTCAGCCAGAAATTCAGAACGCCGAATCGCCTGCCCTCGTGTACGGCGATCCCTTGCGCCACAACCTTGGCCGGCGTCGGGTAGTCGCCGTACCCGTATTCGGAGACCACTTGGCCGCTGTAGCGGTCGACGTGGATCGTCCGTTCCTGTCCGGGGTCGTTGAAGGCATACCCGATCACCGAATAGACCCCCTCGTCCGTGGTGGGCAGCGCGACGGTCATGGGCCCGGTCACGCCGGCACGGACGGCCACGGTCACCGCGGTATCGAGATTGGCCACCGCGCCGTCGGACGTCGCGGCGGAGGTCGGGACCTCGGACTTGCCGGCGCCCCAGGGGATCTCGGCACGATGACTGTGCGGCAACGACTCATCCAGGGTGGACGCCGGGTCGGACAGGGCACCGTGGTCCTCGCTCCACAACGAGGTGCCACGGTCGGTCGCCAACTGCTGCACCCGTTCCCCCCAGATGCCGGTCCAGGGCAGCCCCGTCAGGATCAGCAACAGGATCCCGCCGCCGACGATGGCACCGACCCAGGCGTGTCGGTTGCGCAGCAACGCGGAGCGGACGCGGCGTGCCAGCCGGGTGCGTCGGGCCCGGCGGCCGCGCCAGAACAGCAGGTATCCGGTGACCGTCAGCACGATCGCCCAACAGGCGCCGAGCTCGATGAGATGGTCGCCCCACCGCCCGGCCAGCAGTTCGGAGTGCACCCGGATGGCCAGACCGCTCAGGGTGCTGTCGGGATCCAGGTCGCCGAGCACGCGGCCCGACCACGGGTCGACGAAGACGTCGCGCCCCGCTCCGTCAGGTAGTTCCACCGAGAAGCTGGTACTGCGATCGGGCCCGCCCGGTTCGGTGACCGTACGGATCGTCGCGGTCGGATACGCCGTAGCGACCGCGTCCTGTTGGGCACTCAGCGGCACCGGCCGTGGCATGCCGGCTGGCTGGCTCAACACCATCAGGTCGCGGTGCAGCAGCGGCTCGATCTGGAAGCGCAACAAGTAGATCAGGCCGGTGATCGCCAGCATGCCGAGTATCGGGATCACCAGAACGCTGGCGTAGAAGTGCCAGCGCCAGTAGGCGCCGAACAGGCCGGTGCCGCGCTCGGTACGGGGATTCGGCGCGCTGTCGATGTTCCGGTTCGGTGGCGACACCGGGTCGCGAGTTGTCATCAGTGAGCTCCTTGCGAGGTTTGGGTTACTGACCCCGCGCACACGTCGGGCGGCAGCGGGGAGAGATGGCGCTGCTCGTCGCGGCGTACGTCGTCCTGGCAGCACCACAGACTGGCCGTCGCAGCGACGCGTGGTGCGTCGCGCTCGACCGGTGACAACGCGCAGCCAGCTGACCCCTGGCCGCGCGACCTACCCGAGGGCCGGCGGGCCGCGCCAGACGATCAGCGGCGATTGAAGGTGGACGGAGGCGACCGTCGCCGTACGCCGCGGGCGCCGGATGATCGCCCGCACGCGGCCTCGCAGGCGCTGTAGTGCGGCAGCCATGACGGCTCGGCCGGTGGCGAGCAGCCGGCCGACGAGGGTCCGCACCCGGCCCAGATCGGCGGCCAGTACCATCACGAGCGCGACGATCCTGTTCTGACACAGCAGGAACCAGCAGGCGAGTAGTCCGGCCGCCGCTGCGTGCGCGGCCGCCATGGGCAGATGCGACGGATCGACCAGGTGGGCGATCACGTGTCCGGTGGTGGTGGGCCGGCCGTCCCCGGCCTGCGCCGCGCGAGTGAGCAGTTCCTGCATGCCCAGCGCGTCGGCGAGCGTGCCCGGCTCGACGTGCCGGCCGGTGGCCGCGTCGATGCCGGCTGCCGCGGTTGCACTCGTCGGCGTGGGCATCGCAGCGACGCCACCCGGGACGTCGGTGAGGTGCCCGGCCACCGCCGTGAACGCAGCATGCACGGCGGCTTGGCCGGTCACGACGACGGCCAGGACTCGTAACTTCGCCTGGCCGTGGCCGAGGGTGAGCCGAACCACCACGACGGCGACTGCGGTCAGCGCCGTCAGCGGTACCGCACCCGGAAGCAGTCCGGCCGCGGCGCTGTGAGCTACTGCCGCGGTCCCGACGACGGCCAGCGTGATGACGGTCGCCCGCGTCCACAGCACGCTGTCGCTGACCGCGGCCGGGCCGACTGTGGCGGCGCGGGGCACGCCGGTGATCGTACCGACTACGAGAGTGAGTCGACCCAGGCCGTGACCGATCGGACGGTGGCCTGCCGCGGGAAGACCTTGTCCAGCAGGACCCGATGGACCTCGTCGTCGGGGTCGGCGCAGCCGTCGCGCAGCACCGTCAGATCGAAGTCGAGGTCCGCGGCCTCCCGCAGGGTAGACAGCACGACACCGCTCGTGGCGATTCCGCCCAGGACGAGGGACCGGACGCCGAGCGCCCGCAGCAGAATCGCCAGGTCGCTGCCGGCGAAGGCGCTGATCCGCCGCTTGACGACGGTGAGATCGGACGGTTGCGGCGCGACGCTGTCGTGGACCGCGGTGGCGGGGTCGTTCTCGCCGCCGGACGATCTGGCGAACCGGGCGAAATTCGTGTCCAGCGATCCGACTTCCGGGGCGCCGGGCCGGAAATACGCGCGGACGTAGATCACCGGAACTGCGGCTGCGCGAGCGGCGGTGGTGGCACGGGCCAAGGCCTCGAGCATCGGGCGGCATGCTGCGCCGTAGCGCTCGACGATTCCGTTCTGGATATCCAGGATCAGCAAGGCGGTCGTGGGCATCCGGTCATCATCGTGCAGCAGCTCAGGCGGCGGCGCCGGACGCGGCGAACGGCGTCGTTTCTGTCGGGTCAGCGGTCGGCCGGCTCGACCGCGACTGCCCGGATGATGTAGTCCAGCAGGAGTTCGTACGCGCCGTCGGCGATCGCCGGGTCGATGAAGCCGCGCAGTTCCAACGACAGCGCCCCGTGCACGGTGCACCAGATCCGTAGCGCCACCGCCGAGGGATCCTCCGGCCGGATCTGGCCGGAATCCATCGCGGCCACCACGTGGCTGACCAGCGCGCCGAACGCGTCGGCGGCCTCGACGATGGTCGGGTCCTGATACGAACCCGGCCGCGCCACCCGGTCGAACATGATCGCGTAGTGCTGCGGATGGGTCAGTGCATAGCGGCGGTAGCCGCGTCCGGAATCCCGCAACCGCGCCAGGGCGTCGCTGCCTGAGGCGGCGGCTACGGCGGCACGCAGACCCCGGAACCCGCGCTCCAGCAACGCGTCGGTCAGTCCCTGCTTGCCGCCCAGGTGGTTGTAGACGCCCATGGGGGCGACACCGGCCTCCGTGGCGACGGCTCGAACTGTCACAGCAGCCGGTCCGTCCCGCACCAGCACCCGCTCGGCGGCGTCGACGAGGGCCTGTTCGACGTCGGTGCTCGGCGTACGCCGGCGTGGCTGAGACGGCATGTCGCAGGAATCTCCTGATCGGGTTGACAGCCCACCCTACTTGTAGGACGGTGTGCTACAACTATAGAACGTCGTCCTACAGGGGGTGGTCATGAACCGATCGAGTGAGCGGCGCTGGGTGATCCTCGGCGTGCTGGTGCTGTCCAGCCTGCTGGTCACGATCGACAACACGATCGTCAACGTGGCGTTGCCGACCATGGGCCGCGAGCTCGACGCCGGCATCACGGATCTGCAGTGGGTCGTCGACGCCTACACCCTCGTCTTCGCCGGACTGCTGCTGGTCGGCGGCAACCTCGGCGACCGATTGGGGCGCAAGCGAATCCTGATCCTCGGTCTCGCGCTGTTCGCCGTGACGTCACTGGCCGGTTCGTTGGCGCAGGACACCGGCCAGCTGATCGCCGCCCGAGCGGCGATGGGCGCTGCCGCGGCGCTGGTCTTCCCGGCCACCCTGGCGATCCTGATCCAGGTCTTCACCGTGCCGCGCGAACGGGCGATGGCGATTGGCATCTGGGCCGCGACGGCCGGTGTCGCCGTCGCGCTCGGCCCGGTCACCGGCGGCTTCCTGCTGGAGCACTACTCCTGGGGATCCGTGTTCGTCGTCGGCGTCCCGATCGCCGTCATCGCGGCAGTCGCCGGCTGGTTCCTCGTCCCTGACTCCCGCGATCCCTCGCCGGGGCGGTTCGACGGACTCGGTGCGCTGCTGTCGATCGGGTCGATCGGCCTGCTGGTGTACGCCCTGATCGAGGCACCGCGGCACGGTTGGGCATCGCCGGCCACGGTCGTCGGGCTCGCTGCGGCGTTGTCGGCGCTGACCGCGTTCGTGGTGTGGGAGTCCCGCCGTACCGATCCACTGCTGGAGGTCCGGCTCTTTCGCAATGCCCGATTCTCCGCGGCCAGCGCCGCCATCGCGCTCGCCTTCTTCGGGCTGTTCGGCTTCATCTTCCTGGTGACGCAGTACTTCCAGGTGGTCCAGGGATACGGGACCCTCGAGGCCGGGCTCCGGACGTTGCCGTTCGCCGTGGTCATGGGCGCGCTGTCACCGGTCGCGGTGCTGGCAGTCCGGCTGCTGGGGACCAAGCTCGTCGTCGCCGGCGGGCTGCTGCTCATGTCGGCGGGCTTCGCCGTTGCTGCGACCGTCAGTTCGGCCTCGCAGTACTGGGGTGCGGTCGTGGTCTCGATGGTGCTCATGGCCGCTGGGCTCGCGCTGATCGCCAGCCCGGCCACCGAAGCCATCATGGGCGCGCTGCCGCCGGCGAAGGCAGGCGCCGGCTCCGCGGTCAACGACACCTCGCGCGAAGTCGGTGGCACCTTGGGCGTGGCCGTGCTGGGCTCGGTCATGGTCTCGGTGTACGGCGACCAGGTCGTCGGTGCGCTGCGGTCGCTGGGCCTGCCGACGGGCTTCGTCGAGGCCGCGCAGGACTCCGTTGTCGCCGGCTACCAAGGGATATCCGCCTTGCCCGCTGCGGTCCAACCGGCGGCGACGGCGGCGGTACGCGACGCGTTCCTGGCGGGCTTGAGCGCGGCGTCGTGGGTCGCGGTCGGGGCGACGGCGGTCGCGGCCATCGGCGCCTTGCTGTTCCTGCCGGCCCGCGGCGCCGGTGAGCAGTCGAGGACCGCGCACCCAGCCGAATCCGACGTCGTCGTCGGCGCCTGACGCGGTGGGCAGCGGACGTGCAGCGCACTGCCAGCACACTGCCAGCAATGCCGAGCAGGGTGACCGCCATGAAGGTTCGCCCCTTGTCGCCCACCGGCGTCCTGGCCGAGGACGGAGCGGGCCGGCGGCGCCGCCGGCCCGCCGAGCCGACCGGACGGCGCGGCCGCCGGTGGCACAGGCGTCGGTACGGTTGACCGGCGATGGACGAGTCCGGCCGGGCAGCAAAGCTCCTCGTCGTCGACGACGAGCCGAACATCGCCGACCTCCTGGTCACCGGACTGCGGTTCGTCGGCTTCGAGGTGACCTCGGCAGCATCGGGCACCGAAGCGCTGGCCGAGGCGGCCCGCACCCTCCCCGATCTGCTGCTGCTCGACGTGATGTTGCCGGACATGGACGGCTTCGAGGTCTGCCGTCGGCTGCGGGCCGCGGGCCGCGACGTCGCCGTGGTCTTCCTGACCGCGCGCGACGCCACCGAGGACAAGGTCGCCGGACTGACCCTGGGCGGCGACGACTACGTCACCAAACCCTTCAGTCTCGAAGAGGTCGTGGCGCGGGTCCGCTCGGTGCTGCGCCGTACCCGCCACGGCCCGGCGGGCGCCAGTCCCTCGGTCCTGTGCTTCGCCGACCTCGAGCTCGACGACGATATCCACGAAGTACGACGAGCCGGCCGTGTCGTGGAGCTGTCCCCGACCGAGTTCGCGTTGTTGCGCTATCTCCTGCTCAACGCGGGCCGGGTGGTCTCCAAGACGCAGATACTCGACCACGTGTGGCGGTACGACTTCGGCGGCGACGCCGGTGTCGTGGAGTCGTACATCTCGTATCTGCGCAAGAAGATCGACCGGGTCGACCCACCGCTGATCCACACGTTGCGCGGTGTGGGCTACTCACTGCGGCAACCGCGGCCCTGACATGTCGCGCTGGTCCTTGCACCACCGCGTCGCCCTGGGCGTCGTGGTCCTGGTCGCCTTCGCCCTGCTCGCCAGCGGCATCGTCGCCGTGGTGCTCCTGCGGGCCACGCTGACCGCTCAGATCGACAGCAGCCTGCTCAGTGCCGCTGCACAGCGGGGACTCGGGCCCCCGCCGATCGATCGGCCGGTCGCTGCCACCGGTGACAGGCAGCTGCCCAGTGCCTTCGTCATCACCCGGCTGGACTCCGGCGGCGCCATCCTCTTTCAGGTCGGCGGCACGCTGTTGCAGGACATCCCGGGCCCGGACCTCACTGACTTCACCGCGGCGAAGGTGGCGAGCCTGGACGGTGCCATCGTGACGGTGCCGGGTCTGCGAGGTGGGCCGGCGTACCGCGCCAGGGCACTACCGGCCGGCGACGGTGGCAGCGCGGTGCTGGCGGTGTCGTTGGAGCCGACCGACAGCACCCTGCGAACCTTCGCCTGCTGGCTCCTCGTCATCGGCCTGGTGGTGCTCGGCCTCACCGTGGTGGCGGCCGGGTGGGTCGTCCGGATGGGATTGCGGCCGCTGGAGGTGGTGGAATCCACCGCGGAGGCCATCGCCGCCGGCGACCTGTCGCGCCGGGTTCCCGAAGGTGCGCCTGGAACCGAGGTCGGGCGATTGTCCGCGTCGCTCAACGGGATGCTCGGGCAGATCGAGGAAGCCTTCGCCGAACGGGAGGCCAGTGAGGCACGGCTGCGCCGGTTCGTCGGTGATGCCGGCCACGAACTGCGAACCCCGCTGACGTCGATTCGCGGGTACGCCGAACTGACCCGGACCGGGGCGATGTCCAGTTCGCAGCAGCAGGCGATCGTGCTGTCGCGAATCGAGAACGAGGCCGCGCGAATGGGCGTCCTGGTCGACGAGTTGCTGCTGCTTGCCCGACTGGATCAGCAGCGGCCGTTGGAGCGTCAGCCGACCGACGTCGCCGGTGTCGTCGCCGACGCAGTGGCGGCCGCCAGAGCGCGCCAGCCGGCCAGGCCGCTCGAGTGGGCAGCACCGGCGCACCCGGTCGAGCTGATCGGAGATGCCTTCCGGCTGCATCAGGTGCTCGACAACCTGCTCGACAACTCCCTGACCCACACTCCGCACTCGTCGGCGGTCGTCGTGACGATGTCCTCCGACGACGCCACGGTCACCATCGGCGTCGGTGACGGTGGTCCGGGGATGACCCCGGAGCAACTGGATCGGGCGTTCGACCGGTTCTATCGGGGTGATCCGGCCCGCAGCCGCGGTGGGTCAGGTCTGGGCCTGTCGATCGTCACGGCCGTGGTCGCCGCCCATGGCGGGTCGGTGGCCTGCCAGAGCTCGGTGGCCAGCGGTACGACGGTTACGGTGTCGCTACCGCGTTCCGGAGAGCCGGCCGCGGCACGGCAGCGAAGTTCGACGGCGTGAACCACTGCGGGACAGCGCGTCGCAGCGGTGCAGGTCCCTGGACGTCGAGCGCGCCGGAGCGCAGTGCGGTCGACCAGGTCAGGTCGCCGCGCCAGACGTCGACCATGGTCCGCAGGTTCGAGATCAGGAGTACCGAGACGTCGTAGCCCGGGTCGAGGTCGCAGACGTCGGTCCCCGCGTCGGTGATGACCAACCACCAGTCCCGGTCCTTGCCGCGCTTGTCCTGGAAGGTGAACTGCACGACTGTTCGGCCGTCCGGGACCTGCCCGAAGTCGACGTGCCGGTGCATGTCCCACAGCAGCAGCCGCGGGTCGAGGTCCGCATCGCCGAGCTGGCCCACCCAGCGGGTGCCCCAGATGCCGACGGCGGTGACCACCGGTTCGAGCTCGCGACCGGCCGGGGTCAGCACGTACCGGACGTCACTGCCGTCGGCCTGTCGTCGTACGACGCCGGCCCGGACCAGCTGTGCGAGTCGCTTGGACAGCAGGGTGGGTGACATGGCCGGCAGGCCGCGGCGCAGGTCGTTGAAACGCTCACTGCCCAAGAGCAGCTCACGAACGACGAGCATCGTCCAACGCTCGTCGAGCAGCTCCATCGCCTTCGACACCGGGCAGAACTGACGGTAGGAGGCACCCATGGATCGCAGGCTAGATCCCAGCCGGCCGGGCGGCGGCGGCAATCGGGCACGTGGCGGTACAGATCTCGTACTAGGACGCCGTACGGCGGCTCCCTAGCGTCGTGGCCAGCGGCAGGCCGGGACGACGGCCCGCGACCCGACGAGAGGGATCGATTGCGATGAGTACGACGACGAGCACGGCACCGACCGCCGATACCGGATCCGGCGACCGGGCGCTGAAGGCGAAACACCGCGGCATGTGGGCGATGGGGGACTATCCGGCAGTCGCCCATGACGTGATCGCCGACCTGGGTCCGGCGCTGGTCGCCGCAGCCGGCGTCACGGCGGGACAGCAGGTGTTGGACGTCGCTGCCGGGTCCGGCAATGCGGCGATTCCTGCTGCCGCGCAGGGTGCTCGCGTCATTGCCAGCGACCTGACACCCGAGTTGTTCGCCGCCGGGCAGGCCGACGCGGCCCGTGCCGGGGTGCAGCTCGGCTGGCAGGAAGCCGACGCCGAAGACCTGCCCTGGCCCGCCTCGACGTTCGACGTCGTGCTGTCCTGCGTCGGGGTGATGTTCGCTCCCCACCACCAGGCCGCCGCCGACGAACTCGCGCGGGTCTGCCGGCCCGGCGGGACCATCGCGGTGCTGAGCTGGACCCCGGCGGGGTTCATCGGGCAGATGTTCGCCGCGATGAAGCCGTACGTGCCGGCGCCGCCCCCGGGAACTCAGCCGCCGGTCCTGTGGGGTGACGAGCAGCACGTGCGGCAGTTGCTGGGCGACCGGGTCATCGAGGTCGAGGCCCGCCGGGCGACGCTGCGGGTCGACTGCTTCGCCACGCCCGCGCAGTTCCGTGACTTCTTCAAGCGGTGCTACGGACCCACGATCGCGGCGTACCGCGGCATCGCCGACGACGCTGCCCGGGTGGCGGCGCTGGACGCGGACCTGGTGGAGCTGTCCCGACGCTTCGACACCGGCGACGGCGAGCGGCTGGTCATGGACTGGGAGTATCTGCTGCTGACCGCCCGGCGCGCCGCCTGACGAGTCTGCGGTGAGCTGGCTGCGCCGCGCGCTGTGGCAGCGGCTACAGGTAGTCGTGCCGGCGCAGCCAGATCACCGCGGGATAGCCCCACACCGGCGGCAGATACGCCGTAATCAACCGGTAGGAGAACGTCGCCGGGATCGCCTGTTCCTGCGGTACGCCGGCCGCCAGCAGCCCGGTGATGATCGCGCTCTCCATCACTCCCATCCCGCCCGGGACAGGGGCGAGCCCGCCGAGCAACGACGCAGCGGTGTTCACCAGGATGAGAACCGCGATGGAACTGTTGCCGCCGTACGCATGCAGGCACAGCCCGAGGCAGACGGCGAGCAGCACCTGGGTGGCGACGTTGGCGCCGAACAGCCGCGTCAGCTTGCCGGGCTGGCTGGCGATGTCGCGCAGGTTGTCCCGGACCAAGGTGTACTGCGGCTTGACCTTGTCCCGGACCGCCCGGCGGAAGCGGGGCCGCAACGCGAGGATGCCGACCACCACGCTGATGACCACGAGTCCGGCCAGCAGGAGTACCAGCCAGTCCGGGCCGCCGTCGGTCGATGTCGTACCGTCGCTGCCGGCTCGAACCGACGACAGCGAGAACGCTCCCCACGCGAAACACAGGGCGATCGCCGACAGCACCACCTGATCGGCGAAGCCGGCCAGGCTGTACAGGACGCCGGAGCTCAACGCGATCGATGCTCCCAGTCCCTCCTTCTGGAAGAACCGCACGGCCGCAGCAGTGGTCGCGACGGTGCCGCCGATGAGGCCGAAGAAGCCGTCGGCCAGCCGCAGCATGACCAGCGGCCCGGCCCGCAACCGAGCTGCTACCGCGCCCGAAAGCGCCACGGCCTCAGTCAGATCGGTCGAGATGCCGACGGCGAACGCCACGGCGATCCACCACCAGTTCGCGGTCAGCATCTCCGCGAGGACGTCGGAATAGCCGGTCAGCTCGCCGATGAGCAACCACAGTCCGAGCAGGGTTCCGGCGGCCAGCAGCACGCTGGACAGCTGGACCCGGTGGATCTCGGCCAGCTCGCCGGGTTGCGTCTGCGCGGCCGCGGCCGCCTTCTGCCGCAGGTCGTTCAGGGTGGTGGAACGGCGTGCCGGGCGCAGGCTGCGAGGCAGGGCGGCAGCCTGCAGTACGGGGACGACCGCTGCCAGCCCTGCCGTCCCCAGCGCCTCGTGCGCCGCGGCGACCGCGGCATCCGGGCCGACCACCAGGCTGGTGGCCACCAGGCAGGCCGCGCGGTCCGCGGCGACGGCGCGCGGCGAGGTGATGAGCGAACCGCCGACCAGATCCAGCAGGACGCAGTCGGTGCCCTGGAACGCGATGGTGGATCCGTCAAGGCGACCGTGGGCCATCCCGGCGTCGCCGAGGGCGCGGACGGTCGTCCAGACCGCGGCGATCCGCGCTGCGTCCAGCTCGGCGACCGGCAGGTCGGCGAGGGCCACGGGGTCGCCGTACGACGTGACGACGATGCCGTCCTCGCCGGCACCGGCCAAGCCGACCAGTTCGACGGTGGCGGTGGCGACCCCGTGGGCCGCGGCGTGCTCGACCATCGCGACGTGATGTTCCAGATGCTGCAGCCGAGTGAACGGCGCGGGCAGCCGAGGGCTTCGGTACCAGGCGATCTGGGCCACGCGCGTCACCAGTTGGGCGTCGACGGCGCCGCGGCTGTACACGGTCACCTCGACCGCGCCGTCCGGTGAATGCCCGATGAAACGGTCGCCGATGCGGCTTCCGCCGGCCGGGACCAGCGACGACAGGTCGAGGCCGAGTTCGGCGCAGCCGGCCAGCGCATCGGCGACCGGGACGCGATCGACGTCGCGGCCGAAGGCCAGTCGCCACAGGCAGCCGGCGGCATAGCCGGCGAACGCCCCGGCCAGCAGCGCCGACAGCGACAGGCTCGGCGCGGTCAGGACCAGGACGGCAGCAGCCAGTTCGCCGAGCAGGAGGGTCCGGCGTACCACCGACATCGTGTGCGGCCATACCGCAGTGGCCCCAGCCAGTGTCGCGATCCACGCCGCGGCGTCGGCGCTGAGCCCGTCACGATCCAGCACCAGCGGCAAGGTCGCCGACCCGAGTACGGCGACGGCGGCGGCCGCTGCCAGGGGCCAGCGACCGCTGCGGGCTGCGACCACCGCCACCACGGCGGCGACGCCGGTGAGGCAGAGGAACACCAGGGTCCGCAGTCCGATGGCGACCCATTCCCAGCTCACGCTCCAGCCGGGGCGGCCGAGGGTGTCCGCGACCCACCAGAGCAAGGCCGCTGCGGCGATGGCCACGGCGGCGCGGCCGATGTCGAGGGGAGTGCGGACGGTGGGGCGGCGAGTGGCTCCGCCGACCAGCAGCCGCGCGGTCCACCGGTCGAGCAACGGCGGATGTGCCGTTGTCCTGCCCCCTGCGGTACGCACGCCATGCACGGGGGTCATCCTGGCGGGCCCGAGTTCCGCCCCCGCCACGCCTCGCCGATACCCGAGACGCCGAAACCCTCGCCGCCGGGTGACCGAGTCGGAGTTCTCAGGCCAACCGGGCGGCGCCGAAAGAGACGTCGAACCGGTCGCACCAGATCGTGACGCTGGTCAGTCCGGTCAGATCGGCGCCGGCGGGGACGTCGTAGTTCTGGTTCCCGACATTGCCCTTCAACGGTCCGAGATCCAGCCACCGCCCGTCGTCGAACACGTGCCAGCCGTCGGACGAGTCGATGACCGGGGCGTCGGAGAGCCAGACCTTGAGATCGGGGCCGTTGCTGGTGTCCAGATTCTCGATCCGGAGGACCCGGCGCCCGTCCGGCAGGCTCAGCAGCCGGACGGATCCTGTCGTCTGGTGCTCATGGCTGAGCAACGTTCCGGCCGCCAGCACGGTGGGCGAACCCGGTGACGGGCTGCTGCCGGTAGTGGTCCCCGGCGTCGCCGGTGACGTGGCGACGGCCCCGGGCGTCGCCGGCGGCGTGACGACAGCGGGTATCGAGACGACCGGGGCCGCTTCGTCGACGACCTGGTCGACGAACAGTTTCCAGGGTTGGAACGCCGCCAGCGCGACCACCGCGACGACGGTCAGGACCGTCGCGGCGGCGACGCCGAGGCCGATGCGGGTGGCACGGGACACCGGGCACCTCGCCTTCTGTTGGCCGGCTGTCTTCTGTTGGCCGGCTGTCGCGGCTGCTGAAACTGCTGCTGGTCACCGAAGCACTGTCCGGCTCTGCTTCGGCGGCCGCCGGGTGGTGGATTGGCCGCCTCCTGTGACGGCCGGGACGGCTTACAGCGGCGGGGCCGCCGGGTCGGCGGCCGGTCCGACCTGATCGCCGAGCCATTCGACCAGTGGCCGCACCTGGCGCCAGCGCGTTCGTACCGTCTGCAGCGTCTTGCGGGTCCCCATCCAGGGTTCGACCGGAAACGGGTGCGTCGCGGTGAGGGCCCGCATCCGCATCAGGTCGAGATCGGGGTGATCCGGTGATACGCCTCGGGGCCGGGTCTTCAGCGGGCGGCCGTCGAGCTCCCAGCCCTGCCGGTCGAGGGCAGCCAGCAGGGCACGGACGTGCGCGGCGTGGCCGCTGTCGATCGCCGCACGGAAGCGGGCGACCTGCTGGCCTTGCGGTGAGTACCAGCCGCCGGCCACCAGCAGGCCGGCCCGAGAAACCTGGACGTAGTAGCCGACCGCGTCCTCCACGCCGACGAACGCACCCTGGTGATCCTTCAGCGGGGTCTTGTCGTTGCTGAAGCGGGTGTCCCGGTACGGCCGGAAGACCTGTGCCGCACCGAATTCAGCGGCCAGCTCGGCGAGCAGGGCCGTCAGCGGGTCGCGTACGGCCCGCTCGTACGTCGCCCTGTGGGCCTGCCACCAGCTGCGGGTGTTGTCCGCGACCAGGTCGTCGTAGAACTCGAACGCCTCCGCCGGTATCCCCTCGAACCGGATCACCGCCATCCCTGACTCCCTGCTGTCCGGCGTCCCGCATCGTGTTGTGTCGCGTCGTGCGCTCGCCCGTTGGACGCTACTGGGCCGCCCAAGCTACCCACGCTGTGTCCGAGCCACTGCGCGCTACCGACCCCGCCCCGCCCGACGCACCTGCCGACACCGCCCGGCCTTGACGCAGCAGTGCACCACGGCCGATCGCCACGCCGGGACCCTTGCACCGGCGGCCCCGTCAGGCCACGCTGATCGCGCCGCCGCTGGTCCTATCGGGAGGTCACATGACCCGCTTCGTGCAGGTGATCGAGTGGAAGACGTCGCGCATCGACGAGGTGCGCGCGCTCAATGAGGAATGGCGTGACCGGTTCCCGGCGATGGGTCCCAGTCGCATCATGCTGTGCGCTGACCGGGACAACGCCGGCTCGTATCTGACCATCGTCGAGTTCGGCTCGTACGAAGAAGCCATGAAGAACTCCGCGGACCCGGCGACATCCGAGTTCGCCGGGCGGATGGCGGCGCTGTGCGACGGACCGCCGGTGTTCCACAACCTGGATCTGCTCCAGGTCGAGGATCGTTAGCCGGCCACCCCAGCTGAGGCGGTGCTGGGCCTCGCCGGCCGTAGCCGGCGAGGCAGCACGACCTGGTCGGGCTCCGGCAGCCGGGCGGTCACGACGTACGTCACGACCACCGCCACGATGACCAGCGGCGTGACCGCGAGGCCGTCGTCGGCCAGAAGCAGTGTCGCCAGCAGGGTGGAGGTCAGCGGCAACCGCAGCATCGCAGTCGACATCGCGCCGATCCCGATTGCCAGTCCCGGCACCAGACCCAGCCCGGGCAATGACCCCACCGCGATTCCCAGCGCTGCTCCGATGAACATCGCCGGGAACACCGGGCCGCCGCGGAAGGCGCTGAGCGACAGGCCGTACGCCAGGCTCTTGCAGACGATGAGGACGACCAGCGAGGCGGTCGACCAGGTCGCCGCCTGCCCCACCAGGCCCGGCAGCGCGTCCTGGCCGGAGAACAACACCTCACTGGGATCGCGGTCGGTGATGCTGGCGAACACCACCGCCAGCCCGCCGATCAGCAGGCCGAGCAGTGTCGTGACGATGAGCCGCGAACGATGCACCACCGGGCGCAACGCCAGCCCGATGGCGCGGATCGTCCACCCGAGAAGGGAACACGCGAGCCCCAGCACGAGCGCCCAGCAGAACATCGCGACCGTCGGGGTGGTGAAGTCCGGTACGTCGGGCAGCGCCAGGGAGTAGGTGCCCAGTCCGGTCCAGGCGTCGAGCCCGACGAAGATGAGGGTCCCGATGCCCGCGGCCAGCAGCCCGGGCAACAGCACCAGTCCCAGCATCGGTCCAGCGATGCCGGCGACCTCCATCAGCAGGAAGGCGCCCAGCAGCGGCGAGCCGAGCAGTGTGCTCACGGCGGCGAAACTGCCCGCGGTGGCGATCACGGTGGCGGCCATCGGTGGGGCGTCCCGCTTGGCCAGCCGGACTGCGAGGTAGCCCAGCCCGCCGCCGATCGCGATCAGCGGCGCCTCGGGGCCGAGCACGACGCCGAGGGCCAGGGTGGCGAGCGCGGCGAGGATGATCCCGGGCAGTTCAGCCGGTAGCGGCGGTCCGCCCGTCTTGAAGCCCTCCGCCGGTGAATGCCCGGCGTTGCCGGGCAGCCGCGTGATGGTGAGCGCGACCAGCAGGCCGGCGATCGGCAGCGGCAGCAACGGCCACCAGAGGGGCGGCGAGGTGAATCCGAGCTCGACGGGAAGTTCGTCGAAGATCCAGGTCTGCAGCCGGCTCGTCAGGGCCAGGAAACCATAGGACAGCGCGGATATCGGCACTCCGACGATGGCGGCCAGCACGAGTGCCTGCAGGTAGGCACGCGAGCGCAACAGGCTCGCGGTGTCCGGGACTGCTGCAGGCGGGGCCGCGGCAGCCGTTCCGTCCGACATAGGGCACCCCGTCCGGGTCGTGTGGTCGTGTCGCATCCTTGCAGGCACCGGGCGGTCGTACGACGCGTTGCCCGACGCGCCGCCGCCGTGCCGCTGCCGGGTTTGGCAACCCGGCTCGGGCCGTCGTGGTGGCACCGCCGCGTTGTCGTGGCACTGCGCGTTTGTTGGGGCAGAGCCGCGGACGCGACGGGCGGTCAGCGCTCGCCGGCGGCGGTCAACACCAGGTCACGCACGTACTCGAGTTTGGCCAGGATGGCCGGCGTGACCCGGAAGGGGTAGAGCTCGTTTTGCCCCATGGACCGGCTGATGTGGTTGACCGCCAGGGACAACGGACGCCCGACGGCCAGCAGTTGCGCCGCTGACAGCCGCGTCATCGTGTCCTGCGGTGTGCTCGTCAGCCGTACTCGTTCGTCGTCCGACCAGGGACCGGGCGGCAACGCCGTACCGAGCCCGAACGACGCGGCCGTCTGCAGGGTGTCGTGGATGTGGAGGTAGTGCGCGAACGTCTCGGCGAAGTCCTCCCACGGGTGGCTGGTGGCGTAGTGGGAGAAGTAGCTGTCCTGCCAGCCGTCGGGGGCGCCGAAGCGGTAGTGGACGTCGAGTGCCTGGCCGTAGTCGGCGCGCTCGTCGCCGAACAGTTCCCGGAAGCCCTCGACGCGGCCGGTGTCCCACACCAGGACCTGCCAGTAGTAGTGGCCGATCTCGTGTCGGAAGTGGCCGAGCATCGTGCGGTATGCCTCCTGCAGGCTGGCGCGCAGGGCCTCCCGGTGGGGGTCGCTGGTCTCGGAGATATCGATCGTGATGACGCCGTTGGCGTGGCCGATCATCACTTGCGCGCCGCTCGTCGAGGCGACCAGGTCGAACGCCAGTCCGCCGTCCGGCCGGTCGAGGTGGGAGACGACCGGAAGCCCGATGTCGTGCAGCTGGAACAGCAGCCGACGCGTGGCCTGCCAGGTCCGGGCCAGTTGCTCCCAGCCGACGGTGTCGTCGCGGTCGGGCCGGCGCCGGGTCAGCCGGCACGCCTCGCACTGCCCGGAACCGGCGTCCTCCGGCACCAGCCAGTTGCACCCCCACGATCGGTTGGCGCAGCTGAAGTACGCCGTCCCGCCCACGGCCGCCCGCAGCCGATCACCGGTGAGGCCGACGAGGCCTCGGGCCGACGGGAGGTAGCCGAGCGGCGTGCCACAGCTACCGCAGCCGAGATCGTCGAAGAAGGCGACCGAGCGGCAGGTGTCGCAGGCGAACAGGCGCATGGGCGGAAACTAGCCCGCGGCTTCGGGGTGATCCACCACCGGTCGGGGTGGCTAGGGTCGCGACGTGACCGACCACGGGTTCGATCCCGCCGCTGTGATCGGCGAGGACGGCACCGAGATCTCCTGGCGCCGGCCGGTGACCCGCGCCTTGCATCGCCTGCACGCCGCGGTCCGCGGCGAGGACCGCGGTGAGGTCGCCGGCTACATTCCCGAGCTCGCCCGGGCCGACCCGGCCCACTTCGGTATCGCCTTGGCCAGCGTGACCGGCGCGGTCTACCACGCGGGCGATGCCTTGGTGCCCTTCACGATCCAGTCGGTCTCCAAACCGTTCGTGTATGCCCTGGCGCTGCAGGATCTCGGTTTGGAACAGGTCCTGGCTCGGGTCGGAGTGGAGCCGACCGGCGAGGCCTTCAACGACGTACGGCTGGAACCGGGGACCGGCCGGCCGCTCAATCCGATGGTGAACGCCGGGGCGATCCTGACGACCTCCCTGGTGGCTGCCGAGACGACGTCGCAACGGCACGAACGCATCAGAGCGGCGCTGTCGGCCTTCGCCGGTCGTGAGCTGGTACGTCATGAGTCGACGTACGAGTCCGAATTGGCCACCGGGGACCGCAACCGTGCGCTGGCCTATCTCATGCACAACGCGGGCGCGCTGACCGCCGATGTCACCGAGACGCTGGACTGCTATGTCGCGCAGTGCTCCCTGCTGGTGACCACGGTCGATCTCGCGGTGATGGCGGCGACGCTCGCCAACGGTGGCGTCAACCCGGTCACCGGGGTCCGCGCCGTCGACGAGGAGAGCGCGGGCCACGTCCTGACGGTGATGGCGACGTGCGGGATGTACACCTACGCCGGTGAGTGGCTGCTGCGCGCCGGACTGCCCGCCAAGAGCGGGGTGGCCGGCGGGTTGCTCGCGGCCAGCCCGGCGCAGTTCGGCGTCGGCGCCTACAGTCCGCGACTGGACGCCCAGGGCAACAGTGTCCGCGCCGTGCTTGCGGTGCAGCGGCTCTCGTCACAGTTGGGCCTGGACCTCATGCGCCATCCCGGGCTGACGGCACCGGTGGTCACGCATGACGCCATGGCCGCAGGCGGCTCCGTCGCCGTCATCGGGCTGCAGGGCGACCTCGACTTCGCCGCGATCGAGGCCGCGCTGGGCGTGCTCGCCGCAGTCGGCGGTCCCGACCGGCCCGGCGTCCGCGCGCTCGCACTGGACCTCAGCGCGGTCACCCGGCTGCATCCGGTCGCGAAGGCGGCGCTGGGCGTGGTGCTGTCCGGCCTGCGCAGCGAGGACATCCAGGTCGTGGTCGCCGACGACCGCGGCCGGGGACTGCTGGGGTCGGGCGTTCGCGAGACTCCGTCACTGGCAGAAGCCATCTCAGCCGGCGCGACACTGCGCGGATCAGAGCCGCTGGCTGCGAAGCCGCAGCGCGTTGCCGATCACCGAGACGGACGAGAGGGCCATCGCCGCCGCAGCGATGATCGGTGACAGGAGAACGCCGAACAGCGGGTAGAGCACCCCTGCGGCGACCGGAATGCCGATCATGTTGTAGCCGAAGGCGAATGCCAGGTTGCTCCGGATGTTGCGCATCGTCGCTCTGGACAGCGAGCGGGCGTGCGCGATGCCGTTCAGGTCGCCGCGCAGCAGCGTGACACCGGCGGACTCGATGGCCACATCGGTGCCCGACGACATCGCCAGGCCGACGTCCGCAGCTGCCAGCGCCGGGGAGTCGTTGACGCCGTCGCCGGCGAACGCGACCACCTTGCCCTGGGCGCGTAGCTGCGCGACGAGTTCGCTCTTGCGGTCCGGCATCACCTCGGCCTCGACGTGCTGGATGCCGAGCCTGGCCGCGACCGCCTGGGCAGTCGTGGCGTTGTCGCCGGTCAGCATGACCACGTCGATGCCCTCGTCGCGCAGCCGGCGCAATGCCTGCGGGGTCGTGTCCTTCACCGCGTCCGCGACCGCGATCACGGCAGCCACGACATCGTCGACGGCGACGAACACCGCGGTCGCGCCCTGCCCGCGCAGGTGTTCGGCGGCCGCGTCGAGCGACGCCGGGTCGAGGCCCTCGTCTCGCAGGAACGCGGCGGTCCCGACGCGCACCAGGTGGCCCTCGACCGCACCGACGACGCCCCGGCCGGCCGGGGCGTCGAAGTCGGCCACGCCGGGCAGCCGGGCGTTGCTGCCCTCGGGCCGAGCGGCGGCGACGATCGCCCGCGCCAGCGGGTGCTCGGACGCCTGTTCCACAGCCCCGGCGAACCGCAGAACTGCCGCCCGGTCGTGTCCGGCGGACCTGGAGGCGTCCGCGAGGACGACGTCGGTGACCGTCGGCTTCCCCTCGGTCAGGGTGCCGGTCTTGTCGACCACGACGGTGTCGACCTTCTCCATCAGCTCCAGCGCTTCGGCGTCCTTGATGAGGACGCCGAGCCCGGCGCCACGACCGACGCCGACCATGATCGACATGGGCGTGGCGAGGCCCAGCGCACACGGGCAGGCGATGATGAGGACGGCGACCGCAACGACCAGGGCGTTCGCCAGCTTCGGGTCGGGGCCGAAGAGCGCCCAGCTGACGAACGCCAACGCCGCGACACCGATGACAGCGGGGACGAACACCGCGGATACCCGGTCGACCGTGCGTTGGATGGGTGCGCGGGAGCGCTGCGCGTCGGCCACCAGTTGGACGATGCGCGCGAGCATGGTGTCGCGGCCGACCTTGTCGGCACGAACCACCAGCGAACCGGACTGGTTCACGGTTCCACCGATCACGGTGTCGCCGGCGCGCTTGGTCACCGGCATCGACTCCCCGGTCACCATCGATTCGTCGACGGTGGAGCGACCGTCCGTCACGACGGCGTCGACCGGGACCTTCTCGCCGGGCCGGACCCGGAGCCGGTCGCCGACGGCGAGGTCGTCGAGTGCGACGTCCTCCTCGGTGGCGTGACCGTCCGGGCCGTCGATGAGGCGGTGCGCAGTGGCCGGGGTGAGATCGAGCAGGGCCTTGATGGCACCCGAGGTCTGCTCCCGGGCCCGCAGTTCGAGGACCTGACCGAGGAGCACCAGGGTGGTGATGACCGCGGCCGCCTCGTAGTACACGTCGACGGTGCCGTCCATGCCGCGGAACGAATCCGGAAACACCCCAGGCAGGAACGTCGCCACGACCGAGAACGCCCAGGCGACGCCGGTGCCCATCGCGATCAGGGTGAACATGTTGAGGCTCTTGTTGCCGACCGACTGGACGCCGCGAACGAAGAACGGCCAGCCCGCCCACAGCACGACCGGCGTCGCGAGCGCGAACTGCCAATAGATGGCGGCCTGTTCCCCGCCGACCGCTCCGCGGATGGCGGGGAAGAAGTGCCCGCCCATCTCCAGCAGTACCACCGGGAGGGACAGCGCTACGGCGACCCAGAAGCGGCGGGTCATGTCGCGCAGCTCCGGGCTCGGTCCGTCGTCGACGGTCGCCATCACCGGTTCGAGCGCCATGCCGCAGATGGGGCACGGACCCGGGCCGGGGCGGCGGATCTGCGGGTGCATCGGGCACGTCCACTCCGCGACCGGACCCTCGGCCCTCCCGACGGTGGCAGGCGAGCCGTGGCCCGAATGGTCGTGCCCGGCATGGTCGTGCCCGGCATGGTCGTGCCCGGCATGGTCGTGCCCGGCATGGTCGTGCCCGGCATGGTCGTGCCCGGCATGGGCGTGATCGGTGTGGCCGTCGGCCGGCGCGGCCACGTGGCGGCTGGGGTCGGCCTCGAACGTGGCCCGGCACGAGGCCGAGCAGAAGTACGTCGTATGCCCGTCGTACGTCACGTGCTCGCGCGCGGTGGCCGGGTCGACCTGCATCCCGCACACCGGGTCGGTCACTGACGGCAGTTGCGTACCCATGGCCGCGACCATACCCCCCTGGGGTATACGGGGCAAGAGTACGAAAGGCACTGATCACCAACGAAAGACGGCGACCCGCGGCGTGGTCGCCGCTGGTCGCCGTCGTCCGGTGCCGGCATCGGCGGCAGGTGTGCCGCGATGCGGAGTAGGTGCTACTTGCCGAGCGCCTGCTTGTACGGGCCCATGTCGACCCGCGCGGCGTACGACCAGTTCGGGTCGTTCGCCTGGACGTAGGGGTACGCCGACTGGTTCAAGAAGACGACGTCCTGCGCCCAGGCGGCCTCGGAGATGAAGCCGTCCTCGGGTGCGAAGCCGAACATCTGCTCCTTGATCAGCATCGCCAGCTGATCCTTCGTGTAGCCCTTCCACACGCTGTCTTGCAGCAGGAGGGTCGCCAGCTGGTCGGGGGTGTCGCTCTTCATCTTCTTCAGGCCCTTGTCCATGCCCTTGATGAAGGCGACGAGCTCGGCCTGCTTGTTCTTGAGGTTGTCACGCAGGCCCCAGACCGCCGTGTCGGCGAAGTTCAGCGGCTGCAGCTTGGCCGGCAGCGACGAGACGTTGCGGGGATCGACGATGACCGTCGCCTTGCCCGCGGCGACCGCGGGGTAGATCGTGCCGAATGTCGTGATACCGCAGTCGTTGGTGCCGGCGGCCACGCTGTTGGAAATGGCCGAGGCATCGCCCTGCGGCACGATCTGGTATTTCAGGTCGAGCGCCTTCTGGTAGGCGACCGCCCAGCCGTACGGCGACGTCGCCTGGGGCACAGTAATGATCGTCTTGCAGTCTTCGATCTTGGTGATGCCGGTCTTGCCGATGACGAAGCCGGCCGCCTTGTTGCCCAGACCCCAGTAGACGATCGAGGTCGCCTTCCCCTGGTTCTGCACCGACGCCGGCGCTCCCGCGCCGCCGAAGGCCACGTCCACCTGGCCGGAGGACACCGACGTCACGGTGTTCGGCCCGGGAAGCGAGATCTGGACGTCGAGGCCGAACTCCCTGAAGTAGCCCGCCTGCTGCGCGATGAAGACCTGCGATTGCGAGGGGTCCGGGATGGAGACGGCGACCTTCAAGGTCAGCGGCGCCGCCGATCCGGAGGCGGACGGGCCGGCGTCGCTCCCACAAGCGGCGATCGCTGGCACCAGCACGGCTGCCGCCGCGCCGATCATCGCCAGCCGTGCCGGCCTCATCCGAGGTGTTGACCTATCCACGAGTTCTGTCTCCTCAACGACGTGACGGGGGCATAGCAAACGGAACGGACATGGCAGACGGAGCGCCAGAAGAATCGGTGAGCGACCTCAGGTCGCGGCAGACGCCCCGTTGGTGCCGCATTATAGAGTACGCACAGTAGCCGAGTCAAGATCGTGACATTGTCGCTCAACCACTATCGCCGGCCTGGCACTATCGCCGGTCTGGCCGGAGCGTCGCCGACGCGACCCGAGCCTGCGACTCGGCCGGTTCCAGGACCTGTGACGGCGCCGGCCGGACGCCGGCAGCTCGGCACGACCAGGCAGCCAGCGGGCACGCCGCGCTCGACCGGACGCGTGTGGCGCGCGACGATGAGGTCGGCCTGCAGAGGAGCATCATGACAACCGAGCCCGTATCCCGAACGGGGGCGATGCTGCCGTCGACGGTCCCGGCCGTCGCGGTGCCCGATGCCGACCAGCTCGCGCAGGTTGTCCGGGTCGCCTTCGGCGCGGCGGCAGTGGCCGCCGACCTCGTCGCTCGCTCGCTGTCGGAGTCCTCCGTCGGTCACGCCACCGACGGCCGGTCGGCGCGACCGATCGCGGCCGGGGCGGAGCTCGCCCTCGCCGTGGGCTGGAGCGCGACCGGGCTCGCGGCGCGAGCGCTTCGACGCGGCAGCCAGGTCATGCGACCGGTCGTCGGCTTCGCGCTGGCACCGCCCGGCGTGCCCGAGCGCTTCACTGCCGCCGCCGCGCTGCAACGTCTGGCCAGCCGCTGGGAGCGCGAACGGGACGGGTCGGTCCAGGCGCTGGCAACCTGGACTGCATCGGCCGCTCCCGCCGTGGCGACGACGGCAGTGAGCCTGGTCGGCCCGGAACGAGTGGTCGCCGCCGTTGTCGACCGGGTGGACGTGACCGCTGTCGCCGTCGGCGTTCTGGAACGACTGGACCTGGACCGATTGCTGGCCACCGCGGTGCAGCGGACCGACCTCGACCAGCTCGCTGCGGCGGTGATCGCCCAGCTCGATACCGCGGCACTCGTCGACGCCGTCCTCGCCCGGGTGGACCTGACGCGCGTCGTGGTCGACCACGTCGAGCTGGGTCCGATCGTCACCGATGCCCTGAACACCCTCGACCTCACCGAGGTGGTCCGGCAGCGGGTCGATCTGGTCGGGCTGGCCGACTACCTGGTCGAGGAGATCGACCTCGCCGAGATCATTCGGGTGTCCACCGGCTCGATCGCCTCGGAGGCCGTCCAGGGTGTCCGGCTGCAGGGGATCCAGGCCGACGAGGCACTCGGGCGCGCCGTGGACCGCATCCTCTTCCGTGGCCGGCGCGGCCGGACCGCCGGTAGCACCCCGACAGAGCCGAGCCACCCGACAGAATCTGTTGCGGCAGCCCAGGAGCCACTGCAGTGACCGAACCGCCCGACGTCCGGGTGGTCCGACGTCAACAGCGCCAGATCCCGAAGAATGCTCGTGCCTTTCAGAAGCTGCCCGCCGGTTTCGCCAGCCGGCTGCTCGCCAACGTCGTCGATGCGGGGATCGTCGTGGCGATCGCGGCGGCCGCCTGGTTGGGCTGGGCCGCTGTGCAGTTTCTCTCGCAGCCGGTGTCGTTCTCGTGGCCTTCGGTGAGGTATCCGGTGGCCATCGCCTGTTGCCTGGTGCTGACCGTCGGCTACTTCACGGCGTCGTGGGTGACGACGGGCCGGACGTACGGCGACCATCTGCTGGGTCTGCGGGTCGTCAGCGGCCGCGGCCGCCGACTGGGTTGGGCCACAGCGTTTCTGCGAGCCGCGGTTTGCGTGCTGTTTCCGCTGGGCCTCCTGTGGTGCGTCGTGAGTCCGCGCCGCCGGTCGGTGGCGGACGTCCTGCTGCGGACGCAGGTCCGGTACGACTGGATCGAAGAACCCGGCGCCTAGCGCAGAGTTCCTGTCAGG
Organism: Actinomycetota bacterium; assembly: GCA_004297305.1. NCBI lineage: Bacteria > Bacillati > Actinomycetota > Actinomycetota bacterium. The sequence continues at coordinate 108,633 of SCTR01000011.1, read as the reverse complement.
CCATGGGTTCGGAAGGCGCGGTACACCTATCCTCTCGGCATGGATACCGCAGCGACCCCGGCCGCCGGCACTGGCACGGACTCGATCGATCTCAACCAACTCGGCAACGACCTGCGCATCGTGGTCGGCCGGATCGTGCGCCGGTTCCGGCTCGGCGACCTCGGCGGCGAGGTGACGGCGTCGGACCTGTCCGTGCTGGCCCGCCTCGAACGGCACGGTGCGCTGCCGCCGACGGCGCTGGCCGAGCAGGAGCGGATCAGCCCGCAGGCGATCAGCGCCATCGTCGGCAAGCTGGAGGACCGCGGCCTGATCGCGCGCGGCATGGACGCCGAGGACGGCCGGCGATCGACGCTGTGGGCGACCCCGGCCGGCCGCCGACTCCTGGCGGGCCGACGCTCCCGTAACGCCCAGCACGTCGCCCGCGCGCTCGGCGCGGAGCTCAGCCCCGAGGAGCAGCAGCAACTCTTGGCGGCCTTGCCGCTGCTGGAACGGTTGGCCGACCGGTTGTGACGGTTCAGCGCTCGCGTCGCGATCACCCAGTGGTGCAGGCGCTACGCCGGGTGGAGCACCCGGGGCGGTAGCACAGGTCTGCTCGCGGTATGGTACGTACTACTTCATCGGCCTGAACTACCGTGGAGCTGCCGCGGCCCGCTGTGGCGGAACCCCCGGCGCGGCGCAGATGAGGACGAGCCGACAGAACGAGCCGACGGGGACGAGGAGGACACGATGAGCCAGACGACGGTGCGGACGGAGCTTGAGGTCCGGCCCATGACCAGCTTGATCGGTGCCGAGGTGTTCGGCGTCGACCTGCGTGAGCCGCTGCATGCCGACGTGGTCGCGGAGATCCGCAGCCTGCTGCTCAAGTGGCGAGTGATCTTCTTCCGCGACCAGCACATCACGCCCGAGCAGCAGATCAGCTTCGGCGCGCAGTTCGGCAAGGTCACTCCGGCCCACCCGGCTCGGGAAGGCGTCGCCGGACATCCGGAGCTCTACGCGCTGGACGTCCAGGAGGTCAAGGAGTACCTCGACGGCAGCCACCGGTTGGCGGCCCCGCCGGCCATCGAGTTGCAGGTCCACACGGACAACACCTACGTCGTCAACCCGCCGCTGGGTTCGATCCTGCACGGCATCGTGATCCCGCCGGCCGGCGGAGACACCCTGTGGTTCAACCTCGTTGAGGCCTACCGGACGCTGTCGCAGCCGCTCAAGGACATGATCGATGGGCTGCAGGCGGTCCACAAGGGCGTCGACTACTCCGAGTTCGCCAACGCGAAGGCCGGCGTGCAGACCCCCGTCGCGGTCCACCCGGTGGTGCGGGTGCACCCGGAGACGGGCGAGAAGCTGCTGTTCGTGAACCCGCAGTACACCTCGTACATCTGCGGCATGAGCGCACTGGAGAGCAAGCGGCTGCTGGGCCTGCTGTGCGAGCACCTGTCGCGCGTGGAGTTCTCGGTGCGGTTCCGTTGGCAGGCCGACAGTGTCGCGTTCTGGGACAACCGGTCGACGGCACACCTGGGTCCGGTCGACATCGGCGACGCCGACATGGCCCGCAAGATGCAGCGGATCACCGTTGCCGGCGACGTCCCGGTCGGCGCGGACGGCTTCCGTTCGCAGGCGATCGTCGGCGAGCCGTTCGGCGGCTGACCACCCGGTCGGACACCGTCATACATCGACGTCGGAGCGGAGCGACCATCGGATGGGGACAGCAGACGCGGGCCTGGCGGTCCTGCGAGTCGGGACCGGGTTGACCGTTGCCGCCCATGGCGCGCAGAAGTTGTTCGGCTGGTTCGGTGGCGGGGGCCGTGAAGGCACCACCGGCATGATGGGCCGGCTCGGCTTCGAGCCGGCCGAACGCTCGGCGCTGGCGGCCGGCATCGGGGAGTTCGGCGGCGGCCTGCTGCTGGCGGCCGGGGCCGGCACCCCCATCGGGTCGACGATGGTGACCGGCACCATGATCGTGGCGGCGAGCACCCAGTTGCCGAAGGGCTTCTTCGTCATCAAGGGCGGCATCGAGTATCCGGCGATGCTCGCCTTGGTGGCGGCCTCGCTGGCACTCACCGGCCCCGGCTCAGCGTCGGTCGACAACGCGCTGCGCTGGCGTCCCGGGCTGGGGCTGCGGCTGGCCGGCGTCGGCGCGGCCGTGACGATGGCCTCGGTGGTCATCTCGCGTCGGCGGAGCGTCGTGCGGTCCCGGGAGGCCGCCGCCGCCGCGAGCGCATGAGCCTGGTCGACCCGGCACTCCAGCTGGGTCCGCCGGTCCCCGACCTCGGCGAGCTGTTCCACTTCGGGGTGGTCGTCGACGACGTCGAGGCCGCCGTGGACGTGCTCGGGACGACGCTCAGCGTCCGTTTCAGCGCGCCGCAGACCGTCGACCAACTGCTGTGGACCCCTGCCGACGGCATGCACTACCGACGGCGTCGCGCCGCCTTCAGCTGCGTGCATCCCTTCATCGAGTTGATGGAGGCGATCCCCGGGACCAACTGGGGCGACCCGGGTCCGCACCATGTCGCGTACTGGGTCGACGACATGACCGCGGCGGCCGGTCAGCTGACCGCTGCCGGCTTCGAGCACGTTGCTGGTTCGTACACCGAGGGTGTCGACGGTGGGCAGCCGGTGGCGATCAACGGCCAGTACCGGCGTCCGGGCGAGCAGTCCCGCGTCGAGATCGTCAGTACGGCGATCGAGGGCAACATCGCCGCGATGCTCGGGCTGGGCCCGCCCAACTGAGGTACTAGGGCACCGACCGCCGCGCACGGCTTACGCTGTGCTTGAAAGCGGCATCGCCGCTCGTCCGGAAGACCTCGCGTCCAGCAGGTCGACCACGACGCTTGTCAGGAGGACACATTGTCAGCAAAGGTCACCGGGCTGGGCCACATCGGAATCTTTGTCCAGGACCTGGATGCCATGACGGAGTTCTACCGGGACTTCATCGGCATGACTGTGACGAAGAAGAGCGCGTCAGGGTCGTTCCTGAGCGCCGACCCGGCCGCCGTCGATCATGAGATCGCCCTGGTCAAGGGCCGCCCCTCGGCCGAGGATCCGCACCTGATCCAGCAGATCTCCATGCGGGTCGAAACGCTTGCCGACCTCAAGGACTTCTACGAGCGGGTGAGGAAGGCCGGCTACAAGCTGGACCGGGTCGTCTCGCACGCCAGCGCGATCGGCTGCTACTTCCGCGACCCGGAAGGCAACCCGACCGAGGTCTTCTGGCTCACCGGGTACGAGTCGTGGGGCATCGTGTCGATTCCGATCGACCTCGACCTTCCCGACGACGAGATCCTGGCTCAGGTACGCGGCAACTGGGAGCAGGTGCGCCACCTCAAGATGGGCGAGCAGCCCGACGAGGCGTTGGCCGCCACCATGTTCCGCAAGTAGGAGTTCCGCGCACGCCGGATTCCACCAGGAATCCGCCAAGGGGGAATCAGGACGACGGTGCGCCGCGGCGCCGGTCAGCCATGATCGGCGCCGCGGGACACCGCTTCCCAGCTCTGCCAGGTGCGGAGCCGTTCGGCGTACACCGACTGGACCTCGTCGTACCCGCCGCTGGACAGCACCAGGCGCAGCGGCGGATCGTCCGAGTCGACCAGCGCGAACATGGCCGCGACGGTGGCGGTCGGCTCGGGCCGGTCCGGGATCGCTGCGGTCCGCTCGAGTGCCCGCTTCCGGCGGGCCGGCTCGTGGACGGGGTCCTGCACCGAGCGTCCGGCCTGGGCGCCGTCCATGCCCGTGTTGTAGCCGGCCGGCTCGACCAGCGACACCTTGATCCCCAGGTCCGCGATCTCGCGTGACAACGCCTCGGTCAGACCTTCCAGTGCCCATTTCGAGGCGCAGTACATGCCGATCTCGGCGTACCCGGTGAGTCCGCCCATGCTGGAGATCTGCACCAGATGGCCGTGGCCCTGCGCCCGCAACAGCGGCAATGCTGCCTGCGTCACCCACAGCGCACCGAAGAAGTTGGTGTCCAACTGGGCGCGTGCCTCGGACTCGGTGACTTCCTCCACGAAGCCGTAGTGCACGTAGCCGGCGTTGTTCACCACCACGTCGAGCCGGCCGAACCGGGCGTGAGCCGTCTGCACCGCATCGAAGGCCGCGGTTCGCGACGTGACATCCAGGGTCTGCGGCAGAACGGCGTCGCCGTAGTCGTCGACCAGGGACTGCAGCGACTTGGCGTCGCGCGCCGTGGCGGCCACCTGGTCGCCGCGCTCCAGCGCTGCCCGCGCCCAGGTCGCTCCCAGGCCCCGGGACGCCCCGGTGATGAACCAGACCTTCGTCAAGGCGACCTCCTCGTCGTCGCCGGCGAAGATACCTGCCGCCTGCTGTGCAGCGCCCATCGCGCCGCTACGCTCACGCCGTGATCGACGACGGCGAGCAGGCAGTTGACCTCAATCAGCTCGGCAACGACCTGCGAATCGTGGTCGGGCGGATTGTGCGGCGTTTCCGGTTGGGCGAGCACACCGGCGACGTGACGCTGTCGGAAATGTCCGTGCTGGCCCGCCTGGACCGGGAAGGGCCGCTGCCGGCCTCGACGCTGTCCGACCAGGAACGCATCAGCCCGCAGGCCATCAGCGTCATCGTCGGCATCCTGGAGTCGCGGGCCCTCATCGCCCGCGCGCCCGACGCCGCGGACGCGCGGCGGTTCCTGCTCACCGTGACGGCGGCCGGCCGGCGGCTGCTGGTCGGCCGGCGCTCGCGCAACGCCCGCGGTGTCGCCGTTGCACTGGCGGCCGAGTTCACCCCCGCCGAGCAGGAGCAGTTGGCCAAGGCTCTGCCCCTGCTGGAGCGCCTCGCCGACCGGATCTGACGGAGTCGGCGCCCACTGTCACCGGACCGGCCGCACTGCCAGACGAGGCTGCCACGACGAGGCTGCTGCGGCAATGCTGTTCGGCAGGGTTTAGCATCGCAACGTCGTGTGCTTGTCGATCCGGTTGACCATCGAGCCGGCCGACGTTCGAACGGGCCGACGATCCGACGAATAGACGATTGAGCGGCGCAGCGATCGAATGGGCCGACGGTCGACCAGGTTTGACGATCGAACAGGTTTGACGATCGAACAGGTTTGACGATCGAACGTGATGTCAGCCGGACGGAGGCGCGGCGGTGACCCGGGCAGACACGCCGTGGACGACGCCTCGGCTGCTGCTGTTCGTCGGTGGTCTCACGCTCGGGCCACTCACCTACGCCGTCCTGACGACCTCGGTCATCCCCTTGGTGCCCAAGCTCAGTGCGCACTACGGAGTCTCGCAGGCGTCGGCCAGCCTGATCGTCATCGTGGCCCTGGTCGCCGGGACCGTCGCCACACCGCTGCTGGGCCGCCTCGGCGACCTGTACGGCAAGCGCCGGATGCTGTTGGTGGTGCTGTCGCTGCTGTTCTCCGGCTGCCTGCTCGCCGCGGTCACCGACAGTTTCGCGCTACTGCTGGTGGCTCGGCTGCTGCAGGGTCCCGGCTGTGCCGCCGTCCCGCTCGGGTTCGCGGTGATCGCCGACACGGTGCCGGGCGCGCGGCTGAATTTCAGCCTGGGATTGCTCAGTGCCAGTACGTCGATCGGCGCCGGGCTCGGATTCTTCTTCGGCGGCGCGGTGGGCGCGCTGACCGACAGCACGCAGGTCATGTTCGGCATCCTCGCCGCGGTGGCGGCGCTGGCCCTGCTGGTGACGCGGCGGATCGTGGCCAGCGCCCCGCCCGCCGGGACGGGCCGGATCGACCTGGTGGGCAGTGGCCTGCTCGTGGTGGGCCTGACCGGCTGCCTGGTGGCGCTGTCGGAGGGCGGCAGCTGGGGGTGGAGTTCCGGTACGACGCTGCTGGTCGCCGGAATCGGGCTCGGCAGCCTCGGCGCGTGGGCGATTCACGGCTGGTTCGCGCGGAATCCGCTGGTGGACACCAAGGTCTTCTTCAGTCGCAGCATCTGTGTCGGCAGTGTCCCGATGCTGGCTCTCGGCCTCGGCCAGTACACGGTCCTGCTGGTGGTCGTCGTCATCGGGCAGACCGACCCAGCCGTCGCCGGCTACGGCCTCGGGCTGAGCACCTTCGCCGCGTCGACGTTGCTGTTGCCCTGCATCGTCGTGCAGGCAGCGACGTCGACGTCGATGACGTTGCTGGCCCGGCGTATCGGACTGCTGGCCACCTTGGTGCTCGGCGCGTTGATCGCCACCGGCGGCTTCGTGCTGTTGTCGGTCTGGAACAACGTGGCGCTCGCGTTGGCCATCGGCGCCTCGGTGGTGTCGCTGGGATTCGGACTGCTGGTGTCGGCGTCACCGGCGTACGTCGTGCGCACCGTGGCGCTCTCAGAGCGGGGGGTGGCGGCGGGAATGAACTTCATCTGCCGGACCGCCGGGCAGGCGCTGGGCACCGCGACGGTCGCCGCCGCCGTCACGATGGCGACTCCCGCGGGTACGGCGATTCCGGGCTTGGGCGGTTACGCCGTGGCCTTGCGGATCGCCGCCGGTGCCAGCCTGACCGCCGCCGTGGTGCTGTTGTCCCTGCGGCCGGCGGCCCGGCGGCGGGCCGGGGAATCGCAGCCCGGCCCGGCGACGTCCGCGACGGTGGCCGGCACGCCCGCGTCGTCCGAGACGACGGCTGGCACGCCCGCGTCGCGCGGTCAGGAACTGAACACGCGGGCGTAGATGTCGTCGCCGTGGCTGGTCGGCTGCGGCTGCCCGGGCACCAGGCGATACGTCCGGACTCCGGCGGCGTCGCGTTCGGCCCGTAGCGACAGCGCCGGGGGCCCGTCGGCCAGCAGGTCGCGGGCCAGGCTGTACAGATGGGTCACCAGGACCACCTGGTGACCGGCGTCGCACAACGCCCGGACGATGTCGCTGCCGAGCTGGGCGCCTTCGCGTTCGTCGGTCGTCGCGAACGACTCGTTGCACAACACCACGTCGTGGCGGCCGAGCGTGGCGACGACGTCGCTCATCCGGCGGAGTTCCTCGTCGAGCTTGCCGTGCTGCATCGAGGTGTCCTCCTCCCGGGGGAAGTGGGTGACGACACCGTCGAACACGTCGCACGTGAACGAGTCTGCCGCGACGAACATGCCGGCGTGCATCATCAGGACTGCCGCACCGTAACTGCGCAGGAACGTCGACTTGCCCCCGGAGTTCGCCCCGGTCACGACCACCAGCTGTCTGCCGTCGGCGTCCAGGTCGTTGCCGACGGCAAGGGTGTCCGGTTGCAGGGCGACGGCGATGTCGCGCAGTCCGCGCGCGGTGCAGACCACCGATCCGTTGGGCTGCACCGGGTCCGGCAGACAGGTCGGTGTACCCACCCGGCGCAGGGCGTCGGACAGATTCACGCATCCGACGTAGAAGCCCAACTCGGCGCGCAACGACTGCAGGAAGCCCAGGATGTGCTCGGTCGCAGTGGCGAGCGTCGCGGCGACGTCCCGCAGTGCGTCGCCGCGCAGTTTGGCCAGCTCTCGCAGGCCGACCTCGTCGTAGTTGGCCACCTCGAACGCCGCAGCCCGCCGCGCCGCGCCCAGCCGGGGCAGCCACGGCCGCCGCCGCGACAACGGATCGTGCACCACGTATCCGGTCCCCCGGTTGCCTTCGCCGAGCCGGGCACTGGCCAGTACTCCGTCGCGGAACCGCAGCCGCTGCAGGTGGTCGGTGACCGTGTCGAGGTAGGACTCGTCGAGCCCGGTGGTCAACTCGGTCATCAGGTCGCGCAGGCCGTCGGAGCGGAAGGCGGCGCCGTGATCAGCGGCGAGCGCGCGGAGCCTCCGCAGCGTGGCGACGAACTGGTCGAGCACGCCGGCCGCGGTCCGTACGACGCCTTCCGGGCTGCGGTTGGTGCGGCCGACGACCGCGCGTCGCTCGGCCCGGATCGACTCCGCGGTGACGGCGTAGAACTCACGCAGCACCGTGGGGTTGCGCAGACAGTCGGCCAGCACGTGCTGGCGGTAGCGGATCGCGTCGACCGTGCGCAGGCCGGTCAGCAGGCCGTGGTGGGCGATCTCGCGCAGGACAGGGTCGCGCTGTGCCATCGCGTCGAGAATGACGTCGAGTTCAAGGTCGCGTCGAAGATCGGACTCGTGCGCCGGCAGCGCCAGCTCCGGCAGCAGTGACCGATCCGGTGGTCGCGGCTCGCCGGAGGCCGGTGCCGCCGGCGGGTGAAGCAACGCCACTCTCATCGGGCCAGCCGTTCGGTGAGCTGCGAGTAGGTGAGACCGTGTCGGGCGGCGAGCGCTGTCGCGTACGCCCGAGGGTCCGGGGTGGCACGCACGATCCGGTAGGTACGGTCGGCGGGTCGGTCCGGGACGAGTTCGCTGACCATGGTCACCGTGGTGGGCGAACCGGCTCCCAGGTCGGGAATGAAACTCACGCAGATGCACAGTGCGCCGGACCCCACGACACGATCGAGTACCCGCTGGGCGAGCAGCGCGGCGTCCTCGGTCGTGGTGGAGCTGAACGGTTCGTTCAGCACCAGGACACTGTCGGACGTCGCGTCACGCAGCGTGTCGGCCAATCGGACCAACTCGTCCTCGAGCCGCCCGCCGGCACGGCGGAGGTCCTCTGCCTGCTCGAAATGGGTGAAGATCCGGTCCGGCAGCCGAAGCGTGGCTGAGCGCCCCGGTACCGGCAGGCCGAGGCCGGCGAGGAGGAACACCTGACCGACCGCGCGAGCGAAGGTCGTCTTGCCGCCCTGATTGGGTCCGGTGACGACGATGACGCGTTCGGCACCGGCCAGCTGGACGTCGTTGCACACCACCGTGTTTCCGGCCAGCACCTGCCGGCGGGCGAGGGCGAGATCGAACGACGAGGTGACGGCGAGCGTGGCCGCGGAGTCCACCAAGGCGGGCAGGCAGAACGGCAGGCCGGCATCGCGCATCGGGGCGAGGTAGTCCAGGTAGCGCAGGAAGAAGCGGACCTGCCGGTCCAACTCGACCACGGCGGCTGCCGGGAACTGCTCGGACTGCCCGGCGTAGAACTGCTCGAGCTGACCGAACGCCGCCGGGTGCAGGTCGGCGACCCGGTCGAGGATCTCGGTCTCCACACCGTTGATCGCGACCCGGGCGGTCTCGGTGGTGACCAACGGCGGGCGGTCGCCCGGGTCGAATCGCGCGAACGTGGCCGCCAGTTCGGCGGTGTAGTCCGGTTGCCCGTCGTAGCCGGAGACCGTGACTCTGTTGCCGTCGAGCTGGACGCAGTACTCGACGCCCGACAACAGCTGCCGCAGCTCTGCCGCCGCGGCCGACAACCGGCCAAACTCGGCCGACTCGGTGTAGTCGACGAGGTAGTCGCGGTAGCCGATCAGGCCGGCCGAGCCGACCGGTGCCGCGCGCAGCCCCGCGACGAGTTCCAGGACGCTGCCGCAGTAGGTCTCAGCTGCTTCCAGACACCAGGCGGGGGTCTGGTGCCGGGTGTACGGCGAATGCAGCAGCCGCAGCTGGTCGCGCAGCCGCGACATGCGGGCGACGAAGGTGCGCAGCACGGCCTGGTTGGCAGGCTGGGCCAGGTCGGTCAGCACGGCGTGACGGTGTTCGACGGTGGCACGGTCGGCCGGTCCGGCGGCGTACAGGGAGACCAGGTCCTCGTCGTCGCCGGTGGTGAGGTCGGCGACGATCTGGTCGACGTTGAGGTCCCGGCGTTGCACGGCTGGGTCTGCCGGGGCCGAGGCTGCGGTCGGATCGCCGAACAGCAGACTCGGTGGCATCAGGTCACCCACGATCCCCCCTCCGGCGGAGTGCCACGGTACCCAGCCGCACCGGATCAGCTCGGGTGGCCGGCGCCGTAGGGTTCGATCACGGTACGCGCGTACCGCTCGATGAACCGCTGGTAGTCGTCCGCGCCCGGCCGGCTGCCGTGCGCCACCGGCGGGCGACTGGCGATCCGCGTGACGCCGATCTCGGCGTGGGCCTGGACTGCGGCCGGGTCGAACGACGCCGGCATCCGGCTGGTGATCTCGAACGGGCCACCGCGCCCGGCCGCCGCGCGATGCCCCAGCACGATGTCGATCCGGCCGGCCAGGTCGGTCAGGTCCTTGCTGCCGCTTTCCAGCCAGCCGTCGCCCACGGTTCCCGCACGCCGCATCGCTGCCGCGGACATCCCGCCGATCTCGATCGGAATCCCCTCGGGCCGAGCCGGTTTGGGCTCGAACCGCATGGGTGGCCACGAGAACGAGTCACCGGAGTGGGCCACGACGTCCTCGGCGAACAGCCGGCGCAGCACCGCGATCATCTCGTCGGTGCGTCGGCCACGACTGCCGAAGGACGCCCCCAGCGCCGCGAACTCGTCTTCCAGCCAGCCGACGCCGACGCCGAGCGTCACTCGGCCGCCGGACAGTGCGTCGACGGTGACCAGCATGCGGGCGACGTGCAGCGGATGCCGCAGCGGCAGCAGGTAGACACCGGTGCCCAGCCGGATCGAGGTGGTGGCGGTGGCGACCGCACCCAGGACCACCAGCGGGTCGAACAGCGGCACGGTCGGCAGGACGGGCGGCACACCGTCGGCGGTGTGCGGATACGTCGCCGGCAGTTGCGGCGGGAACACGACGTGGTCGGCGACGAAGACGGATTCGAACCCGGCGTCCTCGGCCAGTGCGGCGATCCCGGCGTACTGGTCCGGCGGCGGCCCGCCGAGCATCAGGGCGAACTTCACCGCGCGCGCCGACCTGTCGCGCTCACCAGGCGAAGTCCTCCGGCGACGGTCCGGGACCCGGGAAGATCTCGTCGATGCGCTGCAGGGTCGCCGCGTCGAGGGTGACGTCGAGCGCGGCGGCCATGCCGGCCAGTTGCTCGGAAGTCCGCGGCCCGACGATGGGTGCGGTCACCGCCGGCCGGGTCAGCAACCAGGCGATAGCGACGTGGCTCGGTTCGTGTCCGAGCTCGTCGCACAGCGCCTCCCACTGGACCAGTTGCGCCCGGTGCGGCTCGAGATCACGCTCGGCCCGTCCTTCGTAGCGGCGGCGCCCTTCGGCCTGCTTGCGCAGGATTCCGCCGAGCAGGCCGCTGTCCAGCGGCGACCACGGGATGACGCCGATCCCGTACGCCTCGCACGCCGGGAGGACCTCGCGCTCGGCCGAGCGGTTGATCAGGTTGTAGATGCACTGCTCGCTGGACAGGCCCAGGGTGTCCAGGCGGGTCGCGGTCTCCTGGCCCTGCGCGATGTGCCAGCCCGCGAAGTTCGAGGTGCCGACGTACGTCACCTTGCCCTGCGTCCGCAGGATGTCCATCGCGGTCCAGATCTCTTCCCATGGAGTCTGCCGGTCCACGTGGTGCATCTGATACAGGTCGATGTGGTCGGTCTGCAGCCGCCGCAGCGACTCGTCGCAGGCGCGGCGGATATGCGTCGCCGACAGCCTCGACTCGTTGGGCCAGTCACCCATCTTGTTGAAGACCTTGGTCGCCAGCACGGTTCGCTCGCGCCGGCCGTTGCCCTGGGCGAGCCAGTTTCCGACGATGGTCTCCGTCGCGCCGCGGCCGAGCTCGCCGCCGTACACGTTGGCGGTGTCGAACACGTTGAGGCCCAGCTCATGAGCCTCGTCCATGATCCGGAACGAGTCGGGTTCTGTCGTAGCGGGGCCGAAATTCATGGTGCCGAGGACGAGTCTGCTGACAGTGAGTCCGGTGCGGCCGAGTTGGGTGTACTCCATGGCGCGATCATGCCACGGGCCCCGCCGACGTCAGCGGGTCCGGTACCGGTGCATCGACAGCGGCCCGAAACTCGCGACGATCGCCGCCGCGACGACCAGCACGACGGTGAGGTCCGATCCCGGCAGCTGTCCGGCCATGAGGTCGCGAACCGCAGTGACCAGGTAGCTGATCGGGTTGTACTCGACCACCGTCTGCAGCCACCCGGGCATCGTGGCGGGATCCACGAAGATGTTGCTGGCGAAGGTCAGCGGGAACAGGATCATCATGCTGATCCCCATGACCGAGTTCGGGCTCCGGACATACAGCCCCACCAGGATCCAGATCCAGGACACCGCCCAGCAGAACACCAGGACGAGCGCGATGGCCAGCAGAACACCGGTCGGACCGCCCACCGGACGGAAGCCGAGGATCAGTCCCAGCACGATGACCATTGCGCAGGCTGTGGCGAACCGGGCGAGATCTCCGAGCATCGCTCCGACGACCGGTGCCGGTTGCCAGATCGGCAGCGACCGGAATCGGTCGAACATGCCCTTGTCGATGTCGGTGGCCATGTTCAGGCCCGTGTACATCGTGATGAAGACCGTGGTCTGCACGAGGATCCCGGGAAGCAGGAACTGCACGTACTCCGACGGGGAGCCGGCCAGCGCGCCACCGAACAGGAACGTGAACATGAGCGTGAACATGATCGGAAACAGCGTGACGTCGATGAGTTGTTCGGGCACGTGTTTGATCCGGAGCAGGGCACGCCAGCCGTAGGTGAGCGAGTTCGTGACCGCCCCGGGTGCCGGCGGGCGGCTGCCGGTCGCCAGGACGCCCCGCAGCCCGTCGCCGGCCACAGCGGTGTCCGGTGCGGCCTGGGCCGTCGGCGTACTCATGCCACCTCCTCGTCCGTCGTTTCGGCGTGGTGGCCGGTGAGCGCCAGGAACACTTCGTCGAGGCTCGGCTGCCCGACCGCGTAGCCGACGATGTCGACCCCGTCGTCGGCGAGCCGGGCCAGCACGGCGGCGACCCGCCCGGGATCGGCGACCTGCGCGGTCAGCACCGCCGGGTCGCCGTCGGCGACCACCGGAAGTCCGAGCAGTGCAGCGAGGCGGTCCTTCACCTGGTCGCGCAGCGCGGGCTGCGCGAGTCGAAGCTGCAGTGAGCCGGCACCGGCGCGGGACTTCAGCTCACTGCTGGTGCCCTCGGCGATGACGCGGCCGTGATCGATCACGGCGATCCGGTCGGCGAGCTGGTCGGCCTCGTCGAGGTACTGCGTGGTGAGCAGGACGGTCGTCCCGCAGTCGACCATCAGCCGGACGACGTCCCACACCTGGTTGCGGCTACGAGGGTCCAGCCCGGTCGTCGGCTCGTCGAGGAACAGCAGCTGCGGAGTGACCACGATGCTGGCGGCGATGTCGATGCGCCGCCGCATCCCGCCGGAGTACGACTTGACCTGCCGGCCCGCGGCGTCGGCGATGCCGAACGCAGCCAGCAGTTCCGCCGCGCGCCGGCGAGCCGCCCCCCTGCGGTAGCCGTACAGGCGGGCGAGCAGGACGAGGTTCTCGGTACCGGTCAGTTCCTCGTCGACAGACGCGAACTGGCCGGTGAGACTGACCGCCTTGCGGACCTGCCGAGCCTCGGAGACCACGTCGTGACCCATGACCCGGGCGGTCCCGCCGTCCGGCTGCAGCAAGGTGGCGAGCATCCGGATGGTGGTCGTCTTGCCGGCACCGTTGGGTCCGAGGACGCCGTAGACCGTGCCACCGGGGACGGCGAGATCGACGCCGTCCACGGCCCGGTTGTCGCCGAAGATCTTGACGAGCCCGGTGGCTTCGATCGCCAGGTCCGTCATCGTCGTCTCCCTCCGCCGACCGTGCCGCGATCCACGCGAGGCTACCGGCCGGGAGCGCGATCCCGGCCGGGCATTCCGGGCGGACTGGGTGGCGGATGGGGGTCGACCGCGCGCCGGGATCCCGTCGGGTCTACCGTGCGGGTGCGGTAGTACACCGCGATTGACATCCGGCTTCGGCGCACGACAGAGGGGTGAGCGCGTACGACCTCGAGCAGGACCTGGCGCGATCGAGCGCTCGTCCCGACGTTGGTGGCCTTGGCGGTCAACGTCTCGGTGGTGTCCAGTCTCGGTGCTCCGCTGATCCCCACGATCGCCCGCGACAACGGTGTCCCGCTGGGTACCGCGCAGTGGATCCTCACCGCAGCCCTGCTGTCCGGCGCGGTCGCCTCGCCGATCCTGGGCCGCCTCGCCGACGGCCCCCGGCAGCGGCTGATCGCCATCGTGGGGTTGTGCGTGGTGCTGGGTGGCTGCGTCGTGGCAGCACTGCCCGTGAGCTTCCCGGTCCTCATCGCCGCCCGGACCGCGCAGGGAGTCGGCCTCGGCCTGGTGCCGGTCGCCATCGCCATCGCGCGGATCCGGTTGCCCCGCAAGCGGTTGGCCCAGACTGTCGCCACGCTGTCGATCACGTCCACGGTGGGCGCCGCGGTGGGATTCCCGTTGACCGGCCTGGTGGTGCAGTTCGCGGACTACCGCGCCGCCTTCTGGCTGGGCGCGATCACCACCGGTATCGGCCTGGTGCTGGCGTGCACGGTGCTGCCCGGCCGGGTCCCGCTCGTCGCCCGACGATTCGACCTGCTCGGCGCGGTGACCCTCAGCGTGGGGGTCGTCGCCGCCTCGATCTGGTTGAGCGAGAGCGGCAGCTGGGGCTGGACGTCCGCACGCAGCGTCGGCGTTGCTGCCGGCAGCGTCGTGTTCCTGGCCGTCTGGGTATGGCACCAGCTGCGTTGTGAGGATCCGCTGGTCGACCTCCGACAGGTACGGCACCGTCTCGTGCTCACCGCCGACGTCGCGGTGTTCCTGATCTGCGTCGCCTCGTACCTCTACATGCCGATCATCGTCGAACTGATGCAGGTGCCGACCTCGACCGGTTTCGGTTTCGGCGCCTCGGTGGCGCTATCCGGGCTCATTCTCGTCCCGGTGTCCATCGGGACGGTGATCGTCAGCCGGCTCCTGGGCGTGTACGAACGCCGATTCGGTACCCGGTCGATGATCCCCGTCGGCGCCCTGCTGTTCGCGGTCGCGAGCGTCTTCTTCGCGCTGGAGCACAGGTCGTTGTGGGTGACGTTCGGTGTCGTCTTCATCTCCGGCGTCGGTGTCGGCTTCACCTTCGCCGCGATGCCCGGCCTGATCGTGCGGGCGGTCCCACCGGAGGAGACCGGAAGCGCCACCGGGTTCTACCAGGTGCTGCGGAATCTGGGTCAGACCGCGGGCAGTGCGCTGGGAGCCCTTGTGCTGTACGCGTTTACCGCCCCGGGTGACACCTATCCGGCTGAGGGTGGCTTCACTGTCAGCCTCCTGCTCGCCGGGTGCTTCAGTGTCCTGACCGCGATCACCGCCTACCTGCTCGCCGGCCCGAACCGGCGTGGCAGCGCCAGCGCACCGACGGTGGTGCCGGTGAACGCCGGCGATGCAGCAGCACCGAGTGATGCAGCGTCACCGTCGGCTCCCCGACGTGCTTGACCTTCCGTCCCTAGCCTTTTCAGGATCCGAGCCGGCGCGCTACGGTCCCGGCCATGACGAACTCCGAGGCCGAACCGAGCGCCGCGGGCGCTGCCGACGTCCACCCGTTCGCGCCGTTCACCGACTTCCGCTCGGGTGATCCGTTGGCGCAGTACAACGCCGATGTGCTGATCGAGGGTGTCTGGCAGCGCCCCGGTCTGAGCCGGCGTGACCGGCGCCTGATCACGCTGGCGATCCTCGCCACCCGCGGCGCGATCGCGGAGGCCGGGGTGCACATCGATGCCGCGCTCTACCAAGGGGAGATGACCGTCGAACAGCTGCAGGAGATGGCGGTCCAGGTCGCCTTCTACGCGGGCTGGCCGATGGGCAACCGACTGCAGCGAGAGATCACGGACAGGGCGGCGGCGCGCGACCTCTAGGGCATCGGCGCCCGGCTCCTGCAGGGCGCTTGGTATGGACACGGGGCGAGCTTCGACAAGCGTTCTTGACATCCGCAGAACGCCGTTCCACTGCTGCGTCAGGCGACGACCGGCCCGCTCAGGGTTGACGGGAATCGAGGGGACGTCGCCTCGCCTATTGTTCCTGTCGGTTGATTCATGTCGGGGGCTTCCTTGCCGTCGAGCTGTCAGCCGCTGATGATGCGAGGAAGTGTGATGGTGGATCGACGTAGGACCACTCCGTCAGCTCGACCGCTCGTCCGGCGCCGCCGGGCCGTTGCACTCGCGGCGGGGTTGGCCGGCGGGGCGATGCTGTTCGCGGCGTGCGGCAGCAGCTCACCGGACGCGAGCAGCTCGGGCTCCGGCCCGCTGCCGAAGCTACGGGTCGTCGTGGCGACAACCGACCCGTCGTCGACACCGGTCTTCGTCGCCAAGCAGGCGGGGCTGTTCGCCGCCGAGGGCGTCGACGTCGACCTCACGGTAGCGGGTGCCAACACGGTGACGTCGGTGACGTCCGGCCAGGCCGACATCGCGCAAGGCGGTGCGCTCGCGCCGATCACGGTGGCCAAGCAGGGCAAGGACACCGCGATCCTGTTCTGGGCGCTGGGCAACAAGGCGGCCGGCTTCGTGGTGGGCAAGCCCGGTATCACCTCGCTCGACCAGTGCAAGACCGTGATCACCTCGACGGAGGCAACCTCGCCCTTCGGGTGGGTCACGGCCTACAAGCGGGCGCTGGGTCTGGACTACCGGATCATCGCGTCGCAGGACGTGCCGGCCATTTCGGCCACCGTCGCGGCCGGGACCAACGACTGCGGCGGCAGCACCTACGGACAGTTCACCAGCGGTATCGCTGCGGGGAAGATGTCGCTGATCATCGACCCGCGGGACCCGAGCAAGTTGCCGGCAGCGGTGCGCGATCTGAACTTCATCGACAGCGGATTCTGGGGGATGAAGGCCAACCTCCCGCCGCTGAAGGACCAGCTGGTCCGTTTCGTGCGCGGCATGGAGAAGGCGATGACGTACATCAAGGACCACACGGGCACGCAGCTCGCCGAGCTGCTGTACCAGCGCGAGGACTGGAAGGCGATCCCCAAGGCCGACCTGGCGCAGCTCATCGACAGCCAGCGTTTCGCCTGGCTGCCGGACGGCGGCCGGATCACCGAGCAGGCGTGGGCCGGGGTCACCACGTTCGTGCAGAACATGGGTCTGACCTACGTCACGACGTCGGACCCGACCTGGTCGTACGCGAGCCGGGTCGACATGTCCTACCTGGACGCGGCCACGCGCTGAACCTGATCAGGCAGGCGGGGAGCCGGTTCGTCCGAACCGGCTCCCCGCGCCGGGATCGGAACGGGGACGTTCGCTCACAGCCGGGTATGTGCTGGTACGGCACGGATCGCCGGCACCAGATCCTGCCCCAGCCGGTCGATGACCTCGATCGTCTCGTCGGCACTCATGCCGGGCCATTGCGGCCGGACGATGAGCGGGTCGATGGGTAGTTGTTCGACCAGGGCGACCAGCCGCGGTACGACGGTGTCCGCCGTCCCGAGCACGGCGTGGGACTGGACGGACCGGATGAACTCCTCGCCGGAAGGCCGGCCGCCCAACGGATCCGCCCCCCGGGACGCGTAGTTGGCGTACGTCGCCTCGGCCACCCGCCGGTATTCGGCGTTCGCCTGCTCCTGGCTGTCGGCGATCACGACGTTGCGCCGGAACGGTTGCGGGCCGAACTGTTTGCCCCGCGCCTCGAGCCCGGCCCGCAAGACCTTCCAGCGGTCGATGGCCAGTTCCGGGGTCGTCTCCTGCGGGGCCACCCACGCATCCGCACAGCGGGCTGCCCGTTGGATCGCCGCGTCGCTCGTGCCGCCCACCCAGATCGGCACGTGCGGCTGCTGCACCGGGCGCAGGTGGGTACGCACGTGCTGCAGTCGCAGGTGGCGGCCGGTGAAGTCGACGACGTCGCGGGTCCACAGCAGCGGGAGGACTTCGAGGATGTCGTCGAACCGGGCGGCGCGTTCGGCGAACGGGACGCCCAGGCTCGCGAACTCGTCGGGCCGGTAGCCCAGGCCGGCACCGAAGATCAGCCGGCCGTCGGTGACGATGTCGAGCGTCGCCAACTCCTCGGCGAGCAACACCGGGGGATACAAGGGCGCGATGGCGATGTGTGTCAGCAGGCGGACACTCGGACCGACCTCGGCTGCCAACCGGGCCAGCAGCGGGATCGGCTGCAGCCACCGGCTGTCGCCTTCGACGAAATGCTGACCGACCGCGATATAGCTGAATCCGTTGCGGTCGGCGGCCCGCGCGATGCGGACGAGGTCCTGGAACTGCTGGGCCGCCGGAACTGTCAGTGGGACATCGCTGAGCAGGACTCCCATGGCAACCATGTGCTGGTCCCTTCGTCGTTGCCCACCCGGACAGCCCGCCGGGCGGCCAGCCAGACAGCAGACTCGCCGGACCGCCAGCCAGACAGCAGAACGGGTAGCCGGCACCCTAGTAGCCACCGGCGATGGGGCGAGTGACGCGGTCGAGTTCATCGTCCGCGCATCGGTACTCTGTGGCGTCCCGCAGGCGAACCCATCGGAGGACCGGCCCATGAAACACCTCACCACCGAGGCCGATATTCGCGCCGCAGCCGGGACGCACCTCGGCGTCAGCGACTGGCTGGACATCACGCAGGAGATGGTCGACACGTTCGCCGAGGTCACCGGTGACCGGCAGTGGATTCACGTCGATGTCGCTCGCGCCGCCCAGGGACCTTTCGGCGGCACGATCGCCCACGGCTTCCTGACCCTCTCGCTGCTGCCGGCGCTCACCGCTGGTGCGTTCGTGTACGACGGCACCCGGATGAATATCAACTACGGGCTCAACAAGGTCCGGTTCATCACCCCGGTCGTCGTCGGCTCGCGGGTCAGGTCCAGCACCGACCTGCTCGAGGTGACCGAGGTCGACGGCGGCCTGCAGGTCGTCATGCGCACCACGATCGAGATCGAGGGCGGTTCGCGCCCGGCAGCAGTCGCCGAACACGTGCAGCGCGCGTACTTCTGAGCCGCCGCGCGACACCGATGGTTCGCCGGCGTCGCGACACGGTGTCGCGCTAGCTCTCGCCGGCGGCCAGGACCGCCAGGCCACCGTGGACCAGCTCGGGAACGACGCCGGCCGCGGCGGCGAACTGCTCGCCCACCGTCAGGCCCTGGTCGTGGCGCGCGGCGATCGTCTGGGCGATCGCGGCGAGCTTGAAATGGCCGAAGGCGACGTACGGTGAGATCGGCCCCAGGGACCGGCCGCAGGCGTCCTCGTACATGCGCAGCAACGTCGCGGTGTCGGGGAACCCGGGGTTGGCGTCCATGGCGTGGCCACCGCCGGTGAGCGGCTCGGTGACCGGATCCCAGTACGTCGCGAAGACGCCCAGGTCGGCCAGCGGATCGCCCAGCGTGGCCATCTCCCAGTCGATCACCGCGGCCACCCGGCCGGGGTCGTCAGCGGCCAGGATGGTGTTGTCGAGCCGGTAGTCGCCGTGCACCAGACCGGTCGAGGCGGTGGGCGGCAACGACTCGAGCACCCCGGCCCCCAGCCGTTCCATCGGCAGCCCGGTCTCGACGCCACCGGAGGCACGCCACTGCTCCAGCCAGCGCTTCACCTGCCGCGCCATGAAACCGGCGGGCCGGCCGAGGTCGGCCAGGCCGATCGCGTCGAGGTCGACGGTGTGGATCGCGACGAGTTGCTCGACCAGGCTCACCGAGGCGCGCCTGGCCTGATCCGGGGTGAGTTCCCGGGCAGCCGCGGCGTTGCTGACCACGCTGCCGGCGACCCGCGCCATCACGAAGTACGGCCACCCCAACGGGTTGTCCGCCCCGGCCGCAGCGATCGGTTCCGGGACCCGGACCGCCGTGCCGTACAGCGCGGAAATGACCCGGTACTCCCGGCCCATGTCATGAGCGGACGGCAGGACGTGGCCCAGCGGCGGCCGCCGCAACACCAGGTCCCGCCCGCCGGCTGACATCAGGTAGGTGAGGTTCGACCGCCCGCCGGCGATCAGCGAGAAACTGATACTCGACGGATCGCAGCCCAGCACCGCGCCGAAATGGGCCTGCGCGGCAGGAAGGTCGATCCCCGGAACCGCCGTCACCGTCGTACGCCCGCAGTCGCCGGAGCCCCCGTCGCCGCAGTGCCGGAACGGATGGGGAAACTCATCCGGCTGACTCCTGCTGCCGGGTGGCGCGGCGTACCGCCCGGCGGGCCAGCGCCCACCGGTGGGTCTCGGAGGACCCGTCGTAGATGCGGAAGGCCCGGGCGTCCCGCAGGTACCGGGCGACCAGGATGTCCTCCGAGGCGCCCAGCGCACCGCACAACTGCAACGACCGGTCCACGACCCGGTTCACCGCCTCGGACACGAATACCTTCGCAATCGACGACAGCCGTGCCGATTCCGCGCTGTTGGAGTCCTGGTCGAGCTCCCAGGCGCACCGCATGACCATGGCGCGCGAGGTCTCCAGGTCGATCTCGTTGTCGGCCAGGTGCTGTTGCGCCATACCGAGATCCGCCAGTCGCGAACCGAACGCGCGACGGTTGGTCGCGTGCCGCATGGCCAGGTCGTGCGCGTGGCTGGCCGCACCGAGCCACCGCATGCAGTGGGTGAGCCGGGCAGGGGCCAGCCGGACCTGGGCGTACTCGAATCCCTTGTCCACCTCGCCGAGGATGCAGTCGTCCGGAACGAAGGCGCCGTCGAACCTCAGTTCGCTGTGTCCGGCGAAGATCCCCTGGTCCATCGTGTCGATGTCGCGGACGTAGGTCACGCCGGGCGTGTCCATGTCCAGCAGGAACATCGTGGCGCCGCCGGCATCGCCCGGGGAACCGGAGGTACGGGCCATGCAGATGCTGAACGCCGCGCCGCGCGCGCCACTGATGAACCACTTGTGCCCGGTGATGCTCCACCCGCCCGGGACCTTGGTCGCGGTGGTGGCCAGGGCCCGGGGGTCCGAACCCGCGCCCGGCGCGGGCTCGGTCATCGCGAAGCACGACCGGACCCGGCCCTCGGCCAGCGGGCGCAGGAAGCGCTCGCGCTGCATGTCGTCGGCCACGACCTCGAGCAGGTGCATGTTGCCCTCGTCCGGGGCCGCGCAGTTCATCGCCAGCGGTCCGAGCAGCGCGTAGCCGGCCTGCTCGAAGACGAGCGCCTGACCCCGGGCGTCCAGCCCGTGCCCGCCGTAGCTGGGCGACACCTGCGGGCTGAGCAGGCCCGCCTCACGGGCGGCGTCCTGCAGCTCCTGGCGGACCGGCCCGCCGGAATGGACGATTCCCCCGACCCGCTGTTCGACGGGCAACACCACCGTCCTGACGAACTCAGCGGTGCGGGCGGCCAGTTCAGCGACCGCAGGATCGGGAGTCAGGTCAACAGTCACACGGTGCTCCGGCAGCAGCAGTCCTGCCCACTGTCGACGACGCGACGGTGAGCTGTGGGGTGGGTGGGCATTGGCGATGCCTAACGGCCGGTCGTTGCCGCTGTCAAGTTCAGCGAGATTGATCCCACGGCGGTGACGACCGGCCGGCGTCGGCGGCCGGCGGGGCGGCGCTGGTCGCTGCCGACTCGTCTCGCCGGCGGCGCAGGAATCGCTGTTCCACGGCATTGTCCGTGCGGCGCAGGGCGTCGTCGTACGCCGACACCGCCTCGTCGTGACGGCCCAGCCGGGCGAGCGCATCGGCACGTGCGGCGTGCCACAGGTAGTAGCCGGTCAGGTCGAGGCGGTCCAGGCTCGCCAGCGCCGCGGCCGGACCGTCGAGTTCGGCGATCGCGACGGCCCGGTTCGTGGCGACCACGCCGCTGCCGGTCAGCGCCAGCAGGTGGTCGTACAGCAGCACGATCTGTGCCCAGTCGGTGTCGGCTGCGGTCGCCGCGTCGGCGTGGACCGCGGCGATCGCCGCCTGTAGCTGGTACGGCCCAGGCGTATTGCGCCGCAGGCAGGCCCGGACCAGCTCGTGGCCCTCGGCTATCGCGACGGCGTCCCAGTCGCGGCGGTCCTGCTCGGCGAGCCGGACCAGGCCGCCGTCGGCGGCGGCGCGGGCGCCGCGACGGGCATGGGTCAGCAGCAGCAGCGCCAGCAGGCCGGTGACCTCCGGTTCGTCCGGCATGAGGTCGTGCACGAGCCGCGCGAGCCGGATCGCCTCCTCGCACAGCGATTCGCGGACCAGCCGGTCACCGGCGCTGGCGACGTAGCCCTCGTTGAAGACCAGGTAGATCACCTGCAGTACCGGGGGCAGCCGGTCGGGAAGCTCCGCGTCGCCGGGCACGCGGTACGGGATCCGCGCGGCCTTGATCTTCGCCTTCGCCCGGACCAGCCGCTGCGCCATGGTCGGCTCCGGGACGAGGAACGCCCGGGCGATCTCGGCGGTCTGCAGTCCCGCCACCAGCCGCAGCGTCAAGGCGACCTGGGTCGCCCGCGCCAGCGACGGGTGGCAGCAGGTGAAGACCAGCCGCAGCCGGTCGTCGGCCACCCCGCTCACCTCCTGGTCGGCGCCGTCGGCGCTACCGGCTGCGTCGGGGTCGCGCATCAGCTCGGCTTGGGCGTGCTTGTCGTGGCGCAGCGAGTCACGGCGGAACCGGTCGATCGCGCGACGGCGCGCGGTGGTGAGGATCCAGCCGGCCGGGTTCGGCGGTACGCCGGTGCGCGGCCAGTGGTGCAGTGCCGCGACGTACGCCTCCTGGACGCACTCCTCGGCCACGCCGAGGTCACCGACCAGCCGGGTCAGCGTCGCCACCGCCCGGCCGGAGTCCCGGCGGAAGACGCGTTCGACCGTCGCGTCGACCGCCGGGACCTGCGGTTCGATGGGCAAGGCCGGCCTACATGTCCTGGAACGGCCGGACCTCGACCTTGCCCTGGCAGGCGAAACTGCCGTCGCGGGCCCACGCCAACGCCGCGTCGAGGTCGGCGGCCTCGATGATCCAGAAGCCGCCGAGTTGCTCCTTGGCCTCCGCGAACGGGCCGTCGGTCGTGATCAGATCACCGGCCGTGCCGTCCACGACCGTGGCGGTGTGGGCCGGGTGCAGACCGCCCCCGAAAACCCAGGCGCCGGCTTCCTTCACGCGCTGGTTGAACGAATCCACGTCGGCGTACATCTGGGCGATCTGCTCGGCGGTGGGCTCCACGTCGCCTTCGGCGGACCAGACGGACAGCAGGTACTGGGTCATCGTCGTACTCCTTGTGACCGGGCGGCCGGCGGTTCCGGCGCCTCATCCCTTGTACGAGCCGACCGTGCCCGGATCGACAGGTCGGGCGCGACATCTTTCGCCGACTTTGCCGGCTCGACGGGGCGCCGGGAACCGTCCGGCGGACTGCAGCGTCGATCCGACGGGTTCTGGCGGCTACCGGCGGCAATGGTCGCCGGTATCGTCCGAGGGCCCACCCATCGAATCGGGGAGACTGCTCCGTGCCCGAAGCGCCGCCGCCTGACTCCGACGCGACCGCGCAGCCTGCCGCGGACGGTGCCACGAGCCGGTACGCCGATCCGCCGGGCGGGGCCGACCAGGCGGCGCCGGTCGCCGCTGGTGGACCTGGCGGCCGGAGCCGGGTGCAGCGGGTGGGCAGAGCGGTCGTCGCGGTGTTCGCTCTGCTGGTGCTGGTGGGCAGCAGCGCCGGCTGGGCGGTGTCGCAACGGCTGGACAGCGAGATCAAGCGGGTGGCCATCACCGACCCGGACGCCTCGTCGGGCGACCCGGCCGACCAGCAACCCGCGGTGACCGCCGCGGGCATGGGATCGATCAACATCCTGCTCGTCGGCTCGGACAACCGTGACGGGCTGTCCAACGCCGAGGCGACCCGGTTGCACGTCGGGGTCGACGACTACGGCGAACACACCGACACCATCATGCTGATCCATATCGGCAAGGACGCCGGCCACGTCACCGTCGTCGGTTTCCCGCGCGACTCGCTGGTCGACATCCCGCAATGCCGTGACACCAAGGGCAATCGGACGGCGCCGGTCCGGACGCGGATCAACGTGGCGTTCTCCATCGGCGGTCCCAACTGCATCGTCAAGACCGTGGCCAAGGCAACGGGAGTCCACATCGACCACTACGTCGAGGTGAACTTCCAGGGCTTCCTCGACATGGTCGATGCCGTGAACGGCGTCGAGGTCTGTTTGACCAAGCCATTGCAGGACAAGGACTCGGGCCTCAACCTCAAGGCCGGGAAGCAGACCATCTCGGGGATTCAGGCGTTGGCGTACGTCCGGGCCAGGCACATCTACGCGACGTCGGACTTCGGCCGGATCAACGCCCAGCAGCGGTTCATTACCTCGATGCTGCAGAAGGCGACCAGCGGCGACATGCTCCGCAACCCGGTCGCGCTCAGTTCCTTCATCGACGCCGCGCTGCGCAGCCTCACCGTCGACGACGGGCTGGGCCGCGATCAGCTCGTCGACCTGGCCGGCCGGCTGTCGACGATCGACATGAAGAAGGTCGACTTCACGACGGTCGCGGTGGACACCGCCAGCTACGTCTACAACGGCCAGACGAGTCTGATCCTGTGGAACAAGGCGCGTTCACAGGCGCTGTTCGACGCGATCCGCAACGACACCGCGCTGGTCAACACCGACCCCTCCGCGCCGACCCAGGTCGCGGTGGATCCCGCGACGATCGCCGTACAGGTGTTCAACGGCACCACCGATCCCGCGGTCGGACCGGCGGTGCAGTCGGATTTCAAGGCCGCCGGTTTCGCCTCGGCCGGGACGGTCAAGACGGCCAAGAACACCGATCAGACGGTGTCGACCATTCGGTACGACCCGGCGTACAGCCAGTCCCTGAAGACGGTGCAGGCGGCGCTGCCGGACGCGGCACTGCAGCCGGTGACCGGCCTCGGCAAGACCTTCCAGGTCATCGTGGGATCGGCGTACACGAACCTGTCGCCGATCCAGTTCAAGGCGGCAGCTCCCACCGGGATCTCCAACCCCGCGGTCACCACGGCCGCCGACAGCGTCTGCGCCTGAGCCCGCCCGGCCATGCGGTACGCGGTCCTGCTGCGGGCGGTGAACGTCGGAGGGACCGGCAAGCTGCCGATGAGCGACCTGCGCGAGGTCCTCACGGGCCTCGGGTACGACGAGGTGTCGACGTACCTGCAGAGCGGCAACGCGTTGCTGAGCGCCGATGCCACGACACCGGCGGCGATCCGTGCCCGGGTCGAGCAGGCGCTGGCGGCCCGGTCGGCGCGGGTCGACGTCCTGGTTCGTACGCATGCGGACCTGGCGCGGATCGTCGAGGACAACCCCTACCCGGATGCGGCCGCGACGCCGACGCGACTGTGGGTCGGGTTCCTGGCGAGCACGCCGAGCGCGCAGGCCGTCGAGACCGTGCAGACGACGGATTGGGGCGAGGACCGCATCACGGTGACCGCCGACGGCGCCTACCTGACACTGCCGGGCGGCGGCGGGCGCAGCAAGCTCGCCGCGGTCGCCCTCGCGCGGCTCGGCGTGCTCGGCACGATGCGCAACTGGAACACGGTGCTGGCGCTGCGCGACCGTACGGCGACGCCATGACGGCCGCGTCGGGCGGCACTGCGCGGCCCGACGCCTGACCGGCCGGTTGCTAGGTTCTGCCGGGCGCACGTTTCGTTCCCGCGAGGACAGGAGGCGACATGCCTGTCACCACGCGACGTCAGGACGCGGTGCTGATCGTGGGATTGGACCGGGAAGCCAAACGGAACGCGATCGACGGCGAGATGGCGCTGGGCATCGACGCCGCGCTGGCCGAGCTGGAAGCCGATGCGGCACTGCGGGTCGGCGTCATCACCGGCACGCCGCGGGTGTTCTCCGCAGGCACCGACCTGACTGCTACGGCCAGTCCGGCAACCGAGGACGGCGGGGAGTACGGCGTGATCCGCCGGCCCCGCACCAAACCGTTGATCGCTGCGGTCGAGGGCCCCGCGCTCGGCGGCGGTTTCGAGATCGCGCTGGCCTGCGACCTGGTGGTGGCGTCGCAGACCGCGACGTTCGGGCTGCCCGAGGCCCGCCGCGGCGTCATCCCCACTTCCGGCGCGTTGTTTCGCGCGCTGCGCGCGTTGCCGCCCAACGTCGCCCGGTGGCTCATGCTCACTGGCGGCACTATCGACGCGACGCAGGCGTACGAGTTCGGCTTCGTCAATCAGGTGGTCGCTCCGGGCCGCGCGGTAGCCGCGGCGCTGGACGCGGCGGCGCTCGTCATGGCGTCCGCGCCGACGTCGGTCGCGCAGATCCTGGTGGCCCTGCGCGAGATCGCCGAGCCGGACGACGCGCGAGGGTGGGCCGCGACCGAGCGGGCGGCTGAGGTGATCCGGCAGTCCGAGGACTTCCGGGAAGGTGTCCGTGCCTTCTTCGAGCGCCGCGAGCCGACCTGGCCCGGCGGCGGCGCCATGCAGCGTCCAGCTGACCGAACTGCCTTGGAGGACAACAGATGACCGAGCCGGCCCAGCAGCGACGCGGTCGCCGTATCGCGATGACCGCGGACGAACTCGACGAGTTCCTGGACGCGTCGTGGGTATGCCGGCTCGCCAGCGTCGGGGGCGACGGCGCGCCCCACAATTCGCCGCTGTGGTACGTCTGGTTCGGCGGTGCCATCTGGCTGTCGTCGCTGTCGGCCAGCCAGCGCTGGGCCAATCTGCAGCGTGATCCGCGCGTCAGCATCCTGGTGGACGGCGGGGCGTCGTACTCGCAGTTGCACGGGGTCGAACTGCTGGGCCGGGTCGAGATCGTGGGCGAGGTGCCGCGGACCGGCGAGGACGTCCCGGAACTGGACCCGGTGGAGGAGCGCTACGCCCGCAAGTACAACGACGGTGTGATGAGCCACGACGGACGCCATGCGTGGCTGCGGATGGTCCCGGACAAGATCGTGAGCTGGGACTTCCGCAAGATGTGAGTCCCGGGCCGGCGGGGACTAGGTAGTCCTGCTCACCTGCGCTGGGTACCTCGCAGCGCCGAGTCGAGTCCGCGGACCGATTCGGGCCGTCGCCGGCGACGGCAGCGTCGGCGGCATGACGATCACCCCTGGTGTGTCCTCCTCGAACCCCCGCTGGTCCGCGCGTGGCCGGGTCCTGGTCAGCGCGACCGGGGCGCTGCTGCTGGCCGTGGGAGCGCTCGCGTTCGCCGCCGTCGCCTGGTCCGGTATCGGCCCGGCCGGGCGCTTCCTGCTGGTGTCCGTCGCGACGGTGTTGACCGCGGCGTTGGCCGCGCTGGCCCGCCGCCGTACCCGGTTGACTGCCGAGGCGCTGCTGGCCGCCACCGCCGGACTGGTGGTGGCCGACTGGCGGCTGCTGGGCCAGGTGCTGGCCGCGCCATACTCGACGATCGGCTGGGCCGCAACGGGTCTCGCACTCGTCGCCGTGTCTGCCGGGCTGGCGTCCCGGCCGCTGCGGTCGCCAGCGCTGCACTGCTGCGCTGCGGTCGGCGCCAGTTCGGCGGCTGTCCTCGTGGTGGCGGCGGTGACACCCGGTGGCCCGTGGCAGCCGGTGGTCGCGGCCACGCTTGCCGTGCTGGGTGCCGCCGGTACCGGGTGGGCGCGCCGGGTGCGGCCTGCCTGGGTGAGCCGTCGGGCCCACCGGGCGGCCACCGGGGTGCTCGCCGCCGGCGTCGCGCTGCTGATCGGCCAGGCGCTCGCCGTGGTCGGCTTCCAGACGGCGGCGGCTGCCCTGTCACCGACCTGGCAGCCGCCGTGGCTCGGGCTGACCTGCGGTGGACTGGCGGCGGCCGCGCCGCTGGTCGCCCGCGGCTGGCGAGACCCACGGCGGTCGTACGACGTGACACTCGGTCTCGTCGTCGGCGCAGCGGTCTCGATCGAGCTCCTGCTGCTCGCCGTCACGCTGAGCAGCCCGCCCGGGCCCGGCGGAACCGCGACGCTCGTCGGGCCGTTGCTCAGCGCGCTCGTCGCGGCGCTGCTGGTCGCGGCGCCCGCCGGCCGGCCGGTCGCGCGCTGGCGTGACGCGGCCGCCGGCGTGGTCGCCGCCATCGCGGCGCTGCAGTTCCTGGCGATCGTCGCCGTCGCGGCAGCCGACCTGACTGCGGTGGCCACGCTGCCGCGGGCGGCCGGGTGGCTCGTCGTGGTGGCGGCAGGCCCGGCCGTGGGAGCGGTGGTGACGGGTCGCCGTGGCTGGCGGCCGGCATCGATCGGGCTGGGTGGCGTGGCCGCGGCCACGGTGTTCGCCGCAGTGTTCGCCGTCGTGGCCGACTTCGTGGTGCGGCACCCGGTCGCACAGGGCCCGGGCCTGCTGGTGCTGGCGTTCACCGCCGGGCTGGGCGCCGGTTTCGGTCACCGGATCTGCGGGTCCGGCGACTCGGCGCCGGTGCGTTGCGCGCTGGGATGCGCTGCCGTGGTGCTGCTCGCGGCGGCGGCCGCCCGCGAGGCCGTCCTGCTGGGAGCCGGCCCTGGCGCGACGGGCCTGGCCGTCGTCGGATCGGCCGCGGCGGTCGTCGCGGGCGTGGGCTGGTGGCGGCGCGACGCCGCGCCGCTGGTGTTGCTCGCCGCCTGCCTGGTGGCCAGTGCCGGTGTGCTGCAGACGATGTCGGAGCCTGCGCCGGGCGCCTGGCCGGCGGCCGGCCTCGCCGTACTCTCCGGTGCGCTCGCCGTGGGAGCGGTCGCGCCGCGCGCGCGGGGGGCGGGCTGGGGTGCGCTCGCGACCGCCGTGCTCGCCAGCTGGGCCTGGCTGGGCGCTGCGAGGATCGACTGTGTCGAAGCGGCGACCTGGCCGCTGGCGGCCGTGATGCTCGCGGCCGGCGTACTCACGCTGCGCGACCAGCAGCGGCGCGGCCCGGTATCGACCGTTGCGGTGGCATCCGCTGCCACGTCGGTCGTTGCCCCGTCGTCCGCCGCCGCGTCGACCACCGCTGCGTCGACCACCGCGGCGATGCCGCCGCGAAGGCCGTCGTGGCCGGCGGTGGGGCCGGGTCTGGTGCTGGGATTCGCTCCGACGGCGGCCCTGGTCCTCGCCGGCGACGGACTGCCGTGGCGGCTGCCGCTGCTGGTCGTGCTCGGCACGCTCGCCCTACTGGCCGGGCACCGGTGGGGACTGCAGGCAGCGACCGTGGTCGGGATGGCCGCACTCGGGGTGGCCGTGGCACGGACGCTGACCGGCATCGTCAGCCAGACGCCGGTCTGGGTGGTGCTCGTCGGCTGCGGGATCGCCTTGCTGTGGACCGGCTTCACGTGGGAGCGGCGTTGGGAAGCCGCGTCGCGTGTGGCGGGCGGGCTGCGGCGGCAGCGATGACGGCCAGCCCGGCAGCCGTCGGCTCCGTATCCTCGATCGCCATGGCCGTCGAGGGGGACCTGTGGCGGGCGTTGACCGCGTTCCGGGTCCTCGCCGTCGGGTACGCCGTCGTCCTGTACGCCGTCCGCAACGAGTCCGCGGTACGGCCCGCGCTCGGCTGGATCGTGCTGGCGGCCATGGTCGGTTGGACCGTGGTGACCACGGTCTGGTACGCCCGGCCGTCCCGCCGCCGCGGCCCGGCGCTGCTGGTCGACCTGGCCGTCGGCTGGGCGGCGCTGGCCGGGATGGGACTGGCTGTCGGCGACCGGGGCCTCGCCGACCAGACGATCCCGGTGCTGTGGGCCGCGGCTGCGGTCGTCGCGTGCGGTCTGGGCCGCGGCCCGCTGGCGGGGCTGCTGGCCGGCCTGGCCACCGGCGCGGTGGTCGTCGCCGTGCGGGGCGGGCTGGACGACACCGCGGCCAACAACGTCGTGCTGCTGGTCCTGGCCGGGTCGCTCATCGGCTGGATCGCCCAGTTGTCACAGCGGGCAGCCGCGGCACTGGCGGCCGCGTCGGCGGCCCGCGCCCAGGAGGAGGAACGTGATCGGCTCGGCCGGGCCGTGCACGACGGCGTCCTGCAGGTCCTCGATCTGGTGCACCTGCGCGCACCTGGCCTCGGACCGGAGGGCGCCGAACTCGCCCGGCTGGCCGCCGAACAGGAGGCCGCGCTGCGTGCCCTCATCGCCACCGGGCGAACCGCTGGCCGCGACCTGCCGGGGACGGGGGTGGGCAACGCCGTCGACGTCGCCGCCGCGCTGGCGGCGCTGGGGTCGGTCCGGGTGTCGGTCGCGGTCCCCGCTGATGCCGTGCCGGTGTCGGCATGGGTCGCCGGGGAACTGGTCGCGGCGGTACGGGCGGCCCTGGACAACGTCGTACGGCATGCCGGAACCGACGCCCGAGCCTGGGTCCTGCTGGAGGACGAGGACGGCGACCTGCTGCTGAGCGTGCGCGACGACGGCCCCGGCGTCAGTCCGCAGCGGCTCCGGCAGGCCCACGACGAAGGCCGGCTCGGCGTCAGCGGTTCGATCGTGGGCCGGGTCGTGGACCTCGGGGGCGCCGTCGTGGTGGGGTCGGGTCACGGCACCGGCACCGAGGTCGAGATCCGGCTACCGCGGACGATGCGAGATCAGGGAGGGGCGGGGTGAGCGGCAGCGGCGAGGCGGTCCGGGTCGTCGTGGTCGACGACCATCCGATGTGGCGGGACGCGGTCGCGCGGGGGCTGGCCGAGTCCGGGCTCCAGGTCGTGGCCGTCCTCGGCGAAGGCTCGCGGGCCCTCGACGTCGTCCGAGCGACCCGGCCCGACGTCGCCGTGGTCGACCTGCAACTGCCCGACATCACCGGGGTGCAGGTCGTGCTGGCCCTGCAGGAACTCGACGCACCGCCGCGGGTGCTGATGCTGTCGGCCAGCGGGGAACGCGCCGATGTCCTGGAGGCCGTCAAGGCCGGCGCCACGGGTTATCTCACCAAGTCCGCGACGAACGAGGAACTCGCCGACGCGGTGCTGCGGACGGCGCGCGGTGAGGCCGTGTTCAGCGCCGGATTGGCCGGTCTCGTGCTGGGCGAGTTCCGCCGGATGTCGACGGCCATGCAGAACGAGGGCACCGACGGGCCGCGGCTGACCGAACGCGAGACCGAGGTGCTTCGTCTGGTGGCGAAGGGCTTGACCTACAAGGACATCGCCGACCGGCTCGTGCTGTCGCATCGCACGGTCCAGAACCACGTGCAGAACGTCCTGGTCAAACTCCAGCTGCACAACCGGGTCCAGCTGACTCGGTACGCCATCGAGCATGGTCTCGACGGAACCTGACCGACGGAACCTGGCGGACGGAAACTGCCGACGGGACCTGACCGACGGAACCTGGCTGATGGCAACGGACGGAAACTGGCCGACGGGAACTGCTGACAGGAACGGATCGGCCGCGGCCCTGCTACGGCGCGTCGTCGGCGACGCCGAGCTGCCAGTAGCCCTTCACCGAGACTTCCGCGGCCGGGCCACACCGCTGTGCCAGCAGCGTGCGGGCCGGGCGTACCAGGCTGGATTCGCCTGCGGCCCAAGCCAGCACGTGGCCGGCGGGCAGGTCGACCGCAGCCAGGGCCGCCAGCAGCGCGGCGGCCGGCGCGGCGGTACCGCGATGAACCCAGGTCAGGTCGACGTCCGCGGCGGACGGCAGGTCGATCTGTTCGGCGGCGTCGGGCACCTCGACGACGACGGCGGCCCGCGCGCCGGGCGGCAGTTCCTCCAGTCGCCGGCCGATCGCCGGCAGCGCGGTCTGGTCCCCCGCCAGCACGAACGCGTCGTAGTCCACCCCGACCACGCGGGAGCCGCGCGGGCCGGCCACGCCGAGTAGGGAGCCGGGTACCGCCGCCGCGGCCCAGGCCGAGGCCGGTCCCTCGTCGCCGTGCACGACCAGTTCGAGCTCCAGTTCCCGCCGCACCGGGTCGTAGCGGCGGGGGGTGTAGTCGCGCATCGCCGGGCGGATGCCGTCCGGCCATTGCACGCCGCCGGACGGTGACGGTTCCGGCAGCAGCAACTGGCCGTCCGCACCGGGAAAGCAGAGCTTCACGTGGTCGTCGGCAGCGAGGCTGGTGAAGCCGGCGAGGTCGTCGCCGGCCACGGTGATCCGGCGCAGCTGCGCGGTGAGGTCCTCGACGCGGCTGACCCGGGTCCGTCGTACGCCGGTGACCTCGTGCCGGACCACCTGCGTTCGTACCGCGACCACGGCGCCCAGTCTGCCGGACCTACAGCTGCCGCAGCGCGGGCGGCAGCTCGCGGGCGTGCACCAGCACTAGCCGCTGGGTGGGTCGGGTCAGCGCCACGTAGAGGTCGTGCGCGCCGAACTCCGACTGCCCGAGCAGGTCCGCGGGTTCGACCAGGACCACCGTGTCGAACTCCAGGCCCTTGACCTCCTCGACGCCGAGGACGGCGACCGGCCGGTCGAGCGCGGCCGCGGCGCTCCCCGCGGTCCCCGGCGGCAGGCCGGCGATGATCGCCTGCCGGAGTTCGGCGTACCCGCGGCGGGGCAGGACCACCGCGATCCGGCCCTCGCCGGTCGCGCGCGCGGCGGCCGCGACCGCGCCGGTGACCGCGGCCCAGTCGCCCGCGGCGACCCGGACGGCCACCGGGTCGTCCTCGCCGTCGCGGACCGAACTCGGTGGCTGCGTGGTGATGCCGGCGTCGGCGAGCACGCGTGCCGCGGCGGCCATGATCCGGGCCGGCGTGCGGTAGTTGACGGTCAGTTCCTCGACTCGCCAGCGCCCGGCGAACGAGGCGTCCAGCGCCGCCGCCCAGGACGTCGAGCCGGCCGGCGAGCCGGTCTGGGCCACGTCGCCCACCACGGTCATCGACTTCATCGGACACCGCCGGGCCAGCAGCCGCCAGGCCATCGCCGACAACTCCTGCGCCTCGTCCACCACGACGTGGCCGTAGGCCCAGCTGCGGTCGGCCGCCGCCCGTTCGGCGACGTCGAGGACGGGCCCGTGGTCGGCGAACCGGTCGACGAGGGTCTCGGCGGACACCATCCCGCCGCCCGACCCGCCCAGCACCTGCCGGGCATACGCCAGGTCGGCCGCGCGCTCGTTGGCCCGCAGCCGTGCCTGCGCCCGTTCGGCCTCGTCGTCCTCGCCGAGCAGTTCGGCCGCCTCGTCCAGCAACGGGACGTCCGACCGGGTCCACGGGCTACCCGGATCCCGTTGCAGCAGAGCACATTCGGCGGCACTCAGCTGCGGCGCGGCGGCTTGCCGCCGCTGCGGGTTGGCGTACAGGTCGCTCAGCAGTTGCTCCGGCGTCAGCGGCATCCAGGCGAGGTTGACCGCTCGGCGGACGTCGCGGCTGCCGCGCAGCGTCTCGACGAAGTCCGCGTGGTCGCCGGCGTCCGGCGACGACACACCGGCGTCGCGGGCCAGCAGGTCGGCGAGGTGATTCAGCAGGTCGCGGACGAACCCGACGCGGGCGAGATTGTGCGGCTTGCCCGACCGGCGGGCGCGGTCGCGGGCACCGGCGACGACCGCAGGCCGCAGCAGGATCGTGTGACCCTCGACGTCCAGCGGCACCGGCGCCTCCGGGACGCGCTGCCGGGCCCGTACCGCGTTGGCCAGGACCTCGGCCATCCGCAGGTCGCCCTTCAGCGCGGCGACCGCCGGGACGTCGTCGATGTCGGCGACCACGCCGGGATAGAGCCCGCCGGCCGTCGTGGTCACCACGCCGGTCTCGCCGAGCGAGGGCAGCACCTGCTCGATGTAGCGCAGGAACACCGGGCTGGGCCCGACCAGCAGCACTCCGCTGCGGCCCAGCCGTTCCCGGTGCGTGTACAGCAGGTACGCCGCGCGGTGCAGCGCCACCGCCGTCTTGCCGGTGCCGGGTCCGCCCTGCACGACCAGGACGCCGGGGAGGTCGGCGCGGATGATGCGGTCCTGTTCGGCCTGGATCGTGGCGACGATGTCGCCCATGCGGCCGGTGCGGTGGGCGCTCAGCGCGGCCAGCAGCGCCGGCTCGCCGCGCAACTGGGACCGCTCGGCGTCCGGCAGCGCGTCGAGGTCGAGGACCTCGTCGGTGAGACCGGTGACCGTACGGCCGCGGGTGCTCAGGTGCCGTCGGCGTACGACGTCGCCGGGCGCCGCCGCCGTCGCCTGGTAGAACAGCCGCGCCGCCGGTGCCCGCCAGTCCACCAGCAGCTGGCGCTGGTCGTCGTCGGAGAGCCCCAGCCGCCCGATGTGCCGGTCGCTGCCGTCGCTCAGGTCGAGCCGGCCGAAACACAACCGGTCCTCCACCGACCACAGTTGCGCCAGCCGGTCCTCGTGCAGCGCGGCGAACGAGTCGCGCTCGGACAGGTTCTGCGGGCTGCCGCCGGCGCGCGAGCGCCGGACCGCCGCCAACCGTTGCGCGGTCAGCGCCCGCAGGCCGTCGAGCCTGGCGTAGAGGTCCGCGACGTAGCGCTGCTCGTCGGCGAGGTCGGCATGGTCGGCGTCGAATTCCGTTGTCACGCCGCGGTTCCGTCCCGCCGGATGGTGCCGAGCGTGACGCCGGCCAGCTGCTCGGCGATGGCCAGGGCCGAGGTCGCCGCCGGCGACGGCGCGTTGCGGACGGTGACCACGGGCCCGGTACCCCCGATCCGGAAGTCGTCGACGAGGGTGCCGGCCGCGTCCACCGCCTGTGCCCGCACCCCCGACGGTCCGGGGGCGAGGTCGTCCGCGCGCAGGTCGGGCAGGAACGCCCGCGCCCCGTCAAGGAAGGACCGGGAACCGAGTGAGCCGCGCAGTTCGCGGATGCCGGTTCGCCAGTGCCGTCGCGCCAGCGCCGCGGCGCCCGGAGTCCGCAGCAGCGTGCGCAGGTCGGCCAGGTCGACGTCCCGCCGGCGGTACCCCTCGCGGGCCGTCGCGAGCACCGCGTTGGGCCCCACGTCGACCGTGCCGTCCACCCGGGGGGTCAGGTGGACGCCGAGGAACGGGTAGCGGGGGTCCGGGACCGGATAGACCAGGCCACGCACCAGCGCGGCGGCGCGGGGGGTCAGCCGGCGGTACTCCCCCCGGAACGGAATGATCGCCGGCCCGCCGCTGTCCCCGGCCAGCGCCGCGACCCGGTCGGCCTGCAGCCCGGCGCACACGATCAGGCGGTCGACCACCACCTCGCGGTCCCCGTCGCTGACCGCGATCGCGTCGCCGCGGCGGTCGACCCGGCGTACGGCGAACCCCAGTTGTAGCTGGCCGCCCGCGGCCTGCACGTCGGCCGCCAGCGCCCGGGCGACCGCGGCGTAGTCCACGATCGCGGTCCGCGGCGAGTGCAGTCCGGCGGTGGCGGCCACGTTCGGCTCGACGTCGGCGATCCCCGCCGGCCCGAGCCAGGCCAGCCCGGGTACGCCGTTCTCCCGCGCCCGGCGCTCGATCTCGCGCAGCGCGGCGACCTGGGCCGGCCCGTGGGCGACGACGAGCTTGCCGCACTCGACGTACGGCAGCCCCCGCTCGGCGCAGTACGCCGCGAGCAGCGTCGCGCCCCGGCGGCACAACCGCGCCTTGAGCGACCCGGGTTGGTAGTACAGCCCGGCGTGCACCACGCCGCTGTTGTGACCGGTCTGGTGGGCCGCGACCCGGTCTTCCTTCTCCAGGACGGTCACCGTGGCACCCGGCAGCCGGGAGCCGAGTTCCCGTGCCACGGCCAGCCCGATGATCCCGGCGCCGACGACGCCGACCCGCCCGACGCCGGTGGTCACGGCCGACCATCGTAGGCGGGCGACCCTCAAGTGGTGACCGCTGCTGACGATGACTGTTCTGCACGTCGGCACGCAGCCGAGGTCGTATCGACTCGAGTCGGACCGCTCGCGAGGATTGGGGGCACGGTGCCCGGGACCGCCCTATGGCGACTGGTGAGCCGGTGGCTGCTGTGCACCGCGATCATGGTGCTGGCCTCGGCCGTGGCGGTCGCCGCCCGGCCAGCCGGTACCGAGGTTCCGGTCTTCCGGACCGCGTCCGGCCTCGCGATCGGCCTGCTGGTCAGCGGAGTCGTGGGCTTCCGGTTCGCCGTCAGCGCGGTGGTCGCGGCCGGCCTGGTCGCCGCCATCCCCTCCTACAGCCCGGGTGCCTCGGCGGCGTGGCAGGCGGTGCTCAGCGGTGTCGCGGTGGCGGTGACGGGGCTGGTCTTCCGGCGGCTGGTGCGCTGGCGACCGGTCCGCCGGGCGGCAGGCAGGGAACCGGGACTCGGCCGCCGGTTGGCCGAGCCGCGCGACCTGGCCGCCCTGATCGCCGCCGGCCTTGCCGGAGCGGTGGTGCTGGCCATCTGCAGTCTGGTCGTGGTCCGGTCGGGGGACGGCGGCGTCGCCTGGACCACGTTCGGCCTGACCGCCGCATCCTTCGTCGCGACGGTCGTGGTCGGGTCGACGACGGTCCTGCTGGTGGTGAGCCGGCGAGGCTCGTTGCGCGACGAGTGGCGCCCGGAGCTCGGCGTCCAGCTGGCCGCGACGGCCGCCTCGGTCGCGCTGGTCTTCTGGTCGCAGCAGGACCTGCCGCTGTCGTACCTCCCGCTGCCGTTCCTCGTGTGGGCGGCGTTGCGGTTCCGGCCCGTGGTGGTGGCCGTGGAGCTGGTGGCGGTCGCGATCGTGGTGAGCTTCCTGACCTTGCGCGGGTCCGGGCCGATCGCGGTCAACGCGGGAGCCGACAGTGCCCTGGCCGTTGGGCTCACCCAACTGTGGATCATCTGTATCGGCTCGACCGTGTTGTTCGTCGCGGTCCTGGTCGAGCAGCGGCGGACCACCATGGTGTCGCTCGGCACCCAGCAGCGGCTGCTCGAACGTGTCTTCGACAGTTCCTCGCTCGGCATCGTCATCCTCGACGTGGTGGCCGAGCCGACGCGGCTGGTGCGCGCGAACCGGGCGGCCACCCAACTGCTTGGCGGCGCCGACCTGCCGAGTTGGGGCAGCCGCATCCCGGCACCCCAGCGCCGCGCGCTACGCGCGGCCATCGCGGACCTGGTCGCGGGCGAGACGACGGAGTGCCGGCTCGACGTGACGTACGCCGGACCCGATCAGACCCGGGTACTCGAGGTGTATCTCGCCCCGGTCGTGCTGGAACACGCCGAGGTCGAGCAGATCGTCTGCCAGGTCGAGGACGTCACGGTCCGGACCGCTGAGGCGATGCGACTGCGGACGCTCGCCGACCACGACTACCTGACCGGTGCGGTGACGCGGGCCCGATTGCTGGCCGAGCTCGGCGCTGCGCTGGCCACCTGCCGGGCCGACGGGCGACAGCTGGGACTGGCGTTCGCCGATCTCGACGATTTCAAGGCGGTCAACGATGCCGCCGGCCATGCCGCCGGGGACGCCGTGCTGGTGGCAGTGGGCCAGCGGCTTGCGGCGACGGTTCGGCCGGAGGACGTCGTTGCCCGCCTCGGCGGCGACGAGTTCGTCGTGCTGTGCCCGGGGGTGCAGGACGGCGACAGCATGCTGGCGGTGGGCCGCCGGCTGCTGGCGGCGGTGAGCGCGCCGGTCGCCTACGGCGAGGCGGCGTTCGAGCCGAGCGTCAGCATCGGCGTGATCGTGTCCGGTGGGGACGTCAGCCCGCAGGACCTGCTCGCGCTGGCCGACCGGGCGATGTACCGCGCCAAGCGGGACGGCAAGGCCCAGGTCCACCTGCTGCCGACGACGGACAACGTCGGCGCCGGTCGTACGCCGAGCTGACCGACGGGCGGGTCCGCCCTCCCCGGTGGTCCACCGTGCTGTCGACGGTTCCGGGTGGTTGACGGTCCCGGGTGGTTGACACCGCGCCCGCCGACGGTTCCGGGTGGTTGACACCGCGCCCGCCGGCGGCCACCGTCGCGGACTGTGCCCACCGATCACGCCCCTGTGGCCGTCGAGCCTGTCGCCGTCGCCCCTGTCGAGCCGCAGCTACCGGTCATCGATGCGCATCACCACCTGTTCCCGGACGACGCCGGCCCGCTGCGGTGGGGGCGTTACGGCCTGACCGAACTGGCCGCGGACTTCGACGCCGGGCATCAGGTGGTCGGTTCGGTGTTCCTCGAGTGCGGCGCGGCGTACCGCACCGACGGCCCCCCGCTGCTGCGCCCGGTCGGCGAATCGGAGTGGCTGGCGAGCCTGCACACGCCGCCGGAGATGATCTGCGGGGTTGTCGCGTTCGCCGACGTCCGGGCCGGCGCCGGGATCGTGCCGGTCCTGGACGGGCACGCCGCGGCGCTGGGCGATCGGTTCAAGGGCATCCGATTCGTCGTCGGCCACGACGACAGTCCGGAGCTCATCAGCACCCGCTGGCCGTTGCCACCGCGCACCCTGGTCTCGCCCGAGGTCCTCGCCGCCGTGGCCGCCGTCGCCGAACGTCAGCTGACGTTCGAGACCTGGGTGTACTTCCATCAGCTCGACCAGGTCGCCGAACTCGCCGCGGCAGTGCCGCAGGCGACGATCGTGCTGGACCATCTCGGCGGCCCTGCTGCCGCCGGCCCGTACGCGTCGCGTCGTACCGAGGTTCTCGCGCAGTGGCGCGACGGCCTGGCGGCCGTGGCGGCGTACGACAACGTCGTGCTCAAGGTGAGTGGGTTGGGTTTCGACCCGTATCTGCCGCCGGGCGCCGCGAGCCCGCGAACCGACGTGCAGCTGGCCGACTACTGGGCCGAACCGGTCCACTACGCCCTCGAGGTGTTCGGAACCCGGCGATGCATCGCCGGCAGCAACTTCCCGGTGGACGGCCTGCAGATCGACTACGTGACGACGTGGAACGCCCTGAAACTGCTGACCGCGACGTTGCCGGCCGACGGCCGCGACGAGGTGCTGTGCGGTACGGCGAGGAGCGTCTACGGACTCGTGACGAGCGGAACCGGTGCGGGGCAGGCGGTACCGTAGCCCGGCCGGCTCGACGACGGGTCGTGATGACTGGTCGGGGCAGCAGTTCGAGGAGGACGTCGTGCAGTTCCTGATGGTGATGACGAACGCGGTCGAGGGGACCGACGAGGAGTTCAACGCCTGGTACGACGGCCGCCACGTGGCCGACGTCCTGGCGCTGGACGGCTTCGTGGCCGCACAGCGTTTCGTCTTCACGCCGACCGAGGGGAATCCGACCGCGCCCTACAAGTACCTCGCGATGTACATCGTCGCCGACGGCGACATCGAACGCGCGGAGCGGGCGCTGCGAGCTTCACGGGAGGCAGCGCGACGGGCCGCCGCGGAGGGCACCGAATCGCCGATGCCGATCTCTGCGACGCTGTCCGGGGAGCGGGCCACCTGGTGGTTCACCAGTCTGGGTGAGCAGGTGACCGCCGAGTCGCTGCAGGCCGCCGCCAACGGCGCCTGAACCCGGCGGCGCCGGCCGGCTGGAACCTCCGGCCCGCGCCGACCGGGACTGAGCCGGTCCGGATACCCCGGCCGGGCCGGAATCGGCGGCCGTGTCAGGCGGGGCCGGACTTGCCCCGCAGCTTGCGCGACAGAGCCCGCAGCGGGTCGTACTTGACGTCGACCACGCGTTCCTTCATGGGGATGATGGCGTTGTCGGTGATCTTGATGTGTTCTGGGCAGACCTCGGTGCAGCACTTGGTGATGTTGCACAGGCCGAGCCCGTGCTGGCCCTGGGCCTCACGCTTGCGGTCGACGGTGTCCAGCGGATGCATGTCCAGTTCGGCGAGCCGGATGAAGAACCGGGGGCCGGAGAACGCCGGCTTGTTCTCGTCGTGGTCACGCACAACATGGCAGGTGTTCTGGCACAGGTAGCACTCGATGCACTTGCGGAATTCCTGACTGCGCGCCACGTCGACCTGCTGCATCCGGTATTCGCCGGGACCCAGGTCGGCGGGACCGGCAAACGACGGCACCTCCCGCGCCTTCGCGTAGTTGAAGGAGACATCGGTGACCAGGTCCCGCACGACCGGGAACGCCCGCAACGGGGTGACGGTCACCGTCTCGGTTTCGGTGAAGGTGTTCATACGGGTCATGCACATCAGCCGGGGCCGGCCGTTGACCTCGGCGCTGCAGGAGCCGCACTTGCCGGCCTTGCAGTTCCACCGCACCGCGAGATCCGGAGCGGTGGTCGCCTGCAGCCGATGGATCACGTCGAGGACCACCTCGCCCTCGTTGACCTCGACGTCGAAGTCCTGCAGCGCACCGGCATCGTTGTCACCGCGCCATACCCGGAAACTCGCCTGATAGCTCATGTCGTCGCCTCTCCGGGCAGCCTGGCCAGTTCGTCGTCAGTGAGGTACTTGGACAGTTCGGAGACCTCGAAGAGACCGAGCAGCTCGTCGGGCATCACCGGCAGCGGCTGCTGCTGCACCGAGATGGTCTGCTCGCCGGTCAACGAGCAGACCAGATTGACCAGCCGCCACTGCGAACTCATCCCGGGGAAGTCGTCCCGGGTGTGTCCGCCGCGCGACTCCTCGCGCAGCAGCGCGGCTCTGGCGATGCACTCGGACACCAGCAGCATGTTGTGCAGGTCGAGGGCGAGGTGCCAGCCGGGGTTGAACTGGCGATGCCCTTCGACGCTGACGCGGGCGGCCCGGTCGCGCAGGGTCGCCAGCCGGTCCAGCGCGGACTGCATTTCCGCGGCGGTCCGGATGATGCCGACCAGATCGTTCATGATCTGTTGCAGGTCCTGATGCAGCGTGTACGGATTCTCTCCGCCCTCGTTGCCGAACGGCGCGAGCGCCGCGGTCGCCGCCGCGTCGACCGCGGCGTCGTCGACGGCGGGACGGGGCCCGTGCAAGGCCCCGACGTACGCCGCTGCGCCGGCACCGGCTCGCCGTCCGAACACCAGCAGGTCGGACAAGGAGTTGCCTCCCAGCCGGTTCGAGCCGTGCATGCCGCCGGCGACCTCACCGACGGCGAACAGACCCGGTACGCGAGCGGCTGCCGCGGTCTCCGGGTCGACCTCGATCCCGCCCATCACGTAGTGGCAGGTCGGGCCGACCTCCATGGGCTCGGCGGTGATGTCGACGTCGGCGAGTTCTTTGAACTGGTGGTGCATCGACGGCAGCTTCGCCCGGATCGTGTCGGCCGGCAGCCGGGACGAGACGTCGAGGAAGACGCCGCCGTGCGGCGAGCCGCGCCCGGCCTTCACCTCGGCATTGATGGCGCGGGCGACCTCGTCGCGTGGCAGCAGTTCGGGTGGCCGCAGATTGTTGTCCGGATCGGTGTACCAGCGGTCGCCCTCCGCCTCGGACTTCGCGTACTTGTCCTTGAAGACGTCCGGGACGTAGTCGAACATGAAGCGCTTGCCGTCGGAGTTGGTGAGCACGCCGCCGTCGCCGCGCACCGACTCGGTGACCAGGATGCCCTTCACGCTCGGCGGCCAGACCATGCCGGTCGGATGGAACTGGATGAACTCCATGTTCAGCAGCGTGCTGCCGGCGCGCAGCGCCAGCGCGTGCCCGTCGCCGGTGTACTCCCAGGAGTTGCTGGTGACCTTGAACGACTTTCCGATGCCACCGGTCGCCAGGATCACCGCGGGAGCGGTGAACAGGACGAATCGGCCGCTCTCCCGCCAGTAGCCGAAAGCACCGGCGACACGGTCGCCGTCGCGCATGACGTCGGTAATGGTGCACTCGGCGAAGACCCGCAGATTCGCCTCGTAGTCGCCGGTCGCGGCGAAGTCTTCCTGTTGCAGCGCAACGATCCGCTGCTGCAGCGTCCGGATGAGTTCCAGCCCGGTGCGGTCGCCGACGTGCGCCAGCCGCGGGTACTCGTGTCCGCCGAAGTTGCGCTGGCTGATGCGGCCGTCGGCGGTCCGGTCGAACAGTGCACCCCAGGTCTCCAGCTCCCAGACCCGGTCCGGTGCCTCCTTGGCGTGCAGCTCGGCCATCCGCCAGTGGTTGAGGAACTTGCCACCGCGCATCGTGTCGCGGAAGTGGACCTGCCAGCCGTCGTGGGAGTTGACGTTGCCCATCGAGGCAGCGATGCCGCCCTCGGCCATGACGGTATGGGCCTTGCCGAACAAGGACTTGCAGATGATCGCCGTACGCATTCCCTGGGCCCTGGCCTCGATCGCCGCTCGCAGGCCGGCGCCGCCCGCCCCGACCACCACCACGTCGTAGGCGTGCCGTTCGATTTCCACCATCGTGTGCGCGGCCTCCCGCCGTCCGGTCGTACTAGAAGAACGTGATGTCCGTGATCGTGCCCGCGGCCAGCAGCCGGACGTACAGGTCGGTCAGCGCGACACCGAACAGCGAGATCCACGCGAAGATCGCGTGCCGGGCGTTGAGACCGGAGATCCAGGTCCAGGCCTTGTAGCGCAACGGATGCCGGGAGAAGTGGGTCAGGCGGCCACCGATGGTGTGCCGGCAGGTGTGGCAGGACGCCGAGTACAGCCACAGCAACGTCGCGTTGGTGAGCAGGATGAGCGTCCCGAGTCCCATGTGTCCCCACTGCCCCGCCGGATTCCGGAAGGCGACGATGGCGTCGTACGTGAGGATCACGTTGAAGATCAACCCGACGTAGAAGAACCACCGGTGGGCGTTCTGCACGATCAGCGGGAACCGGGTCTCGCCGCTGTAACCGCGGTGCGGCTCGGCAACCGCGCAGGCCGGTGGCGACAGCCAGAACGAGCGGTAGTACGCCTTGCGGTAGTAGTAGCAGGTCAGCCGGAATCCCAACGGGAAGACCAGGATGAGCAACGCCGGCGACAGGGTCCACCAGCCGCCCACCGGCGTCCACCACCCGTGCGAGGCCTCACCGCAGGAGGTGGCCAGGCAGGGGGAGTAGAAGGGCGAGATGTAGGGCGCGGCGTAGTAGTAGGCGTTCTCGAAGGCTCGCCAGGTCGAATAGATGACGAAGGCGATCAGCACCGCCGCCGTGATCGCCGGCTGCACCCACCAGGCGTCTGTCCGCAGGGTACGGGCGGAAATCTCCGCGCGGCCCGCGGTCCGGACGCCGCTCAACGTCGCCCGATACCTTCGTCGTGGGCGTCGGAGAACAGTTCCGGTGGATAGTCCCCGTCGGGGACGAGGATGACCTCGCGGGATTCCGCTGCGCGCTGCAGGGCGTCGTCGCCGACGATCAGCCGAAGGTCGTCGGACAGCCGCGAGACATCCACTGCCAGGCGGTGCACGTCGATCGAATCGCCGTGCTCGGCGGTCAGTGCCCGGACGACCCGCTGCAGCTCACCGACTGCTGCGCGGGCCGACGCCAGATCGTGGTGCTCGGTCATCGACGGGACCTCCACTGGGCTCATCACCATCGCAAGACGGCCGGGGCCAGTGTGTCTCAGGTCACCGTCTCGCGCTAGATCGCGACCGCGGCGATTCCGTGCCACAGGGATGTGGGCTGGCGACGCGCCAGCGGGGTTTTCCCGGCGGGGCGGTCGGGCACAGTAGGGCTGTGCCGCAGATCGCGCAGATCGTGGGCGCGGCGGGCCGTCGCGTCACCACGCTGGTGTCGACCGTGGTCGGCAGAGTGGACACCCTGCAACGCAACCATGCGGTCTTCGGGTTTCCGTACGCCGTGGTGAAGAAGTACGGCGACGACGAGGCCGGCAAGCAGGCGGCACTGGTCACCTACTACGGCTTCCTCAGCGTCTTCCCGATCCTGCTGCTGGTCGTCACGGTGGCGACTCGGGTGCTGGTCGACAACGTGGAGCTTCGCCAGCAGGTGATCGACGCGGTGGTGCCGGCCGATCTGCGGGATGCGGTGAACTCGGCGGTGCTGACGTTGCCGACCTCGGGACTGCCGCTGATCATCGGCATCGTCGGCCTGTTGCTGACCGGGACCGGAGTGGTCTTCTCCGCCTACGACGCGTTGAACCACCTGGCCGGGGTGCCCCACCGGGATCGGTTCAGCTTCGTTCCCCGCTACCTGCGAGCGCTCGCGATGCTCGTGGTCACGCTGATCGGGGCGTTCGGCGTCGGCGTGCTGAGCGTGCTGGCCGGTTCGCTGCCCGACATCGCCGGGGCGGGCCGCATCGCCGGCCTGGTCGGCGCAGCCCTTGTCGTGTTCGTCGTTCTCGTGCTGGCCGCGAAGCTATTGGTGGCCCGGCCGGTCGCGCTGAGCGCGGTGTGGCCTGCCGCGGCACTCGGGTCGGTGACCGTCGCGCTCATGCTCGTGCTCGGTGGCCAGCTGCTCACCTACCTGGTGTCACGCTCCGGTCCGCTGTACGGCAGTTTCGCCACGGTCGTCGGGCTCTTCTCGTTGATCTACCTGGTCAGCCAGGCCCTCATGTACTCGGCCGAGGTCGCCTTGGTACGCCGGCGCCGGGCGTGGCCGCGGGCGCTGGACGCCAGTCGGCCCACGGCAGCGGACCTGCGCGCCTACACCGCGTTGGCCCGTGAGCAGGAACGTACTCCCGGCGCTCGGGTGTCCTGGCGGTACTCACCGGCCGCCACCGCTGCCGGTGACGACTCCGACACCGGGGCGAAGACCGGATCCGCGGGTGGATCCACGGGGCAATCGGGCGCGTAGCGGGTGCCGGCGGGGAATCGGGCGAGAACCGCGGGAACCAGAAAGTGCCTGGGCGAGAGGCCCTCGACGTCCACAACTCGGTAGATCGGCGGACCGCCTCCACAGGTCGGCTGCTGCACCGGTCCGATCCAGCGTGCTGGCCGCAAGGTCACCTCGCGGCCCGACGCGGGTCGTCGCCCCGGCCGTCGCCGGGAACGAGGAGGACCCGTGCGCCACACCCTCGCGCGACTGCGCCATCGGGATGCGCGCCCGCGCCGTCGAGACGACGGTATGACGACTGCCGAGTACGCCGTCGGCACCGTCGCGGTCGCCGGTCTCGGCGGCCTGCTGCTGAAGCTGCTCACCAGCGACTGGTTCTGGTCGATCCTGCAGCGGATCTTCACCTGGGCGTTCCAGGCATTCCTGGGGTGAACGCTGCGTCAGCGCGCCGCGGGGACGGGCCGAACCCGGTCCGTCCCCGTCTCGCCGCAACCAAAGCCCGGACCGCTGTGGCCAGTTCGGCCGCTGCGCGACGCGGTCCTGTTCGTACGGCGTCCGCCCGCGCTACCGCCCGTGCAGTGCCGGGTCCCGGTACTGCCCGTACGGCGTCCGCCCGCGGTGACCTCTGTGCGGTGCCGGGTCACGGTGCTGCCCGCTCGGCGTCCGCCCGCGGCGACGTCCGGGTCCGGCAGGCCGGCATGGTCACGCTGGAAACCGCCCTGGCGATCCCGGTGCTGCTGGTCGTGGCGCTGAGCCTGCTGTGGCTCTCGGCCGTGGGCGTCGCCCAGCTGCGGGTCGGCGATGCGGCCCGGGCTGCTGCCCGG
Source organism: Actinomycetota bacterium (assembly GCA_004297305.1). Lineage (NCBI taxonomy): Bacteria > Bacillati > Actinomycetota > Actinomycetota bacterium. The sequence goes on along the minus strand of SCTR01000011.1, from coordinate 64,162 downwards.
GTCGCGGCCCGGGGCGATGGCACCGTGGAGGCCCGGTCCGGTGTCCGGCAGGCCTATCCCGGTGCGGACTCCGAGATCGACGTGGACCGGCTGGCGGGCACGGTCAGCGTCACGGTGCGCCACCACGTCGTGATCCCGCTGCCCTGGTTCGACCACTGGGGCGTCACGGTCTCCAGCCGGGCGGTCGCCGACCTCGAAGAGGCCGGCGTCGCATGACCGGACGTGACGGCATGACCAGGCGTGACGGCATGACCAGGCGCGACACTGCCGGCGTCGACCGTGTGGGCCCGACTTCCGCCGGGACTGCTCGTGGCGGGACTCGGCCGCGACGGGCACGCGCCGGGAACTCGTCACGGCCCGGGCGCCGCCGCCGACGCCGGTCACCGTGGCGCAGCGACCGTGGTGCGGCGACGGTGTGGGCACTCTGCCTGGTCGCCCTGCTGGCCGTCGGCGGAACTGTCGCGCTGAGCGCCGCGCAGTTCGTCCTGGCGCGGCAGCGCGCCGACAATTCGGCCGACCTCGCCGCGGTGGCAGCGGCGGCGGGACTTCTCGCCGGCATCGCCGGGCCAGCGGCCGCCGACCCGTGCGCGAGGGCGGCCGTCGTCGCCGCCGAGAACGGGGCACGGCTCGAATCGTGCGTGCTGGATCGCCCCGGGGTCACCGCCGGTGTCGCCGTCTCGGTGCCGTTGCCGGATCTCGTCGGCCGAGTCGTTCGCGGGGCGCGAGCGCTCAGCGACGGCGGGTCTGACGCTTCACCGCGGCTTGCCGGCGTCGCTCGAGCAGCCGTTCGCGCCGGGCCGCCGCCTCGCCCGGGTTGACGGGACGGGCGGCGGGGCCGGCCGCAGCCAGCCGATGCGACCAGCGCAGGATCAGCATCCCGAGCGCCGCGCCCAGCACCGCCCCGAGGTAGCCGGCCAGCACGTTGTCCAGGTCGAGCGCGCGGGAGCCGGACGCCAGGGCCCGCAGCGCCTCCAGCGCGGTACCGAGCGCGGCGAGGACGAGGACGGCGCGCACCGGGTGTCCCCGCCAGAGCACGACGAGCAGGCAGGCCAGGGGGAGGAAGAGCAGGGCGCGGCCGGCGACCTGCGCGGCAGCGTTGCGCGGGTCCAGCGTGAACGACGACCCGACCTGCAACGCGACCGCTGCGGACGAGACATCACTGACCCCCGGTACGTCGTTGTCCGGCCGCAGCACGAGGACGGCGGCCACGATCACCGAGAGCGCGCCAACGCCCCACAGCACGGCTCTGGTCACCCAGGACAGCCGCACCCGGAACGCCTGGACGATCAGACCGGCCGTGATGGTCGCTCCGAGTAGCGCCAGCGGCGCCCAGGGCCCTACGCCCTGCAGCCAGGTCCAGAGCGTCCCGTCGAGGTCCACCAGCAGCAACCGTTCTCCCCGCGGCCGCCTCCCGGCCGCCCTGAGCGCTCACCCGTTCGGCGCATCGGCGTCAGCATGCCGCACCAGCTCCGCCAGCAGTCGGGAAGCCCCGCTCTTGTCCAGCGGCTCGTTGCCGTTGCCGCACTTGGGCGACTGCACGCACGACGGGCAGCCGGCGGGGCAGGCGCACCCGGCGACCGCGTCGCGGGTGGCGGTCAGCCACGCCCGGGCGGCCAGGAAACCGCGCTCGGCGAACCCGGCGCCGCCCGGGTGACCGTCGTACACGAAGACCGTGCACGCCCCGGTGTCCGGGTGCAGGGCCGTGGAGACGCCCCCGATGTCCCATCGGTCGCAGGTGGCGACCAGCGGCAGCAGTCCGATGCTGGCGTGTTCGGCGGCATGCGCAGCGCCGGCGACGTCCGCCTCGGTCAGGCCGGCCGCATCGAGTTGGGCTGCGGTGACGGTCCACCAGACGGCCCGGGTGTGCAGGTGGCGGGGCGGCAACTGCAGTGCTTCCTCGCCGAGCACCTCGCCGGTCAGCAGGCGGCGTCGCAGGTACGACACGACCGCGGACGTCACCTGCACCTCGCCGAAGCAGACCACCGCGTCCCCCCAGCTGCGTTCCTCCTCGCATCGAAGGATGCGGATGTCGCTGACCTGCCGCGCGTGAGTGCTGTGGTCCACCACGGCCGGGGCCACCAGCGCGACACCCGCGTCGAGGTCCAGCTGCTCGACCAGATACGTCCGGCCCTGGTGAACGTAGACCGCCCCGGCGTGCACGGTGGTGTGCGCCGCGGCCTGATCCACGGTGCCGAGCAGCCCGCCGGTCGCCGCCTCGACCACCTGGATCGCGGCGCCGCCGGTGCCGCGGAGGTCGGCCAGCGCGCTCGCGCGCTCTCGGTGCGTCCAGAACAGGCCGGCAGGCCGCCGTCGCAGCACGCCCCGCTCGACCAGGTCGTCGGCGACTCCCGCGGCGGCCGGGCCGAACCACCGGGGCAGGTCGTCGCCGGTCAGTGGCTGCTCGGCCGCCGCCGCAGCCAGGTGTGGGCCCAGGACGTAGGGGTTGTCCGGGTCCAGCACGGTGGCTTCCACCGGGGCGCCGAAGATCGCCGCCGGGTTGCCCACGAGGTAGCTGTCCAGCGGGTCGTCGCCCGCCACGAAGATCACCAGCGCGGCGGAGCCGTCGCGCCCCGCCCGCCCGGCCCGCTGCCACAGCGACGCCCGGGTCCCGGGCCAACCGGCCAGCAGGACGGCGTCGAGGCCGTGCACGTCGACGCCCAACTCCAGTGCGCTGGTGGTGGCCAGTCCGAGCAGCTGCCCGCTGCGGAGTCGGTGTTCCAGAGCCCGGCGTTCCTCCGGTAGGAACCCGGCCCGGTACGCCGCCACCCGGTCCGCCAACGCGGCGTCCACCGCGCCCAGCTTGTCCCGGGTCGCCACGGCGACCGTTTCGGCGCCGCGCCGCGACCGGACGAAGGCCAGCGTCCGGACACCCCCGGAGACCAGATCGGCCAGCAGCTCGGCCGTCTCGGCGGTGGCGCTGCGGCGTACCGGCGCACCGTGCTCCCCGACGAACGGGGTCATCGGCGGCTCCCACAGGGCGAACTGCACCGGCCCCCGCGGTGCTGTGTCGGTGTCCACGGCCGTCATGGGCAGGCCGGTCAGCCGGGTGGCGGTGGCAGCCGCGTCGGCGACGGTCGCCGACGCGCAGATGACGACCGGATCCGCGCCGTAGTGCGCCGCCACCCGGCGCAGCCGTCGCAGCACCGCCGCGACGTGCGAGCCGAAGACCCCGCGGTAGACGTGGCACTCGTCCACCACCACGTAGCGCAGCGCACGCAGGAAGCCGGCCCACGCCGGGTGGCCGGGCAGCAGCGCGTGGTGCACCAGGTCGGGATTGGTCAGCACGACCCCGGCGTGTGCCCGGATCCAGCTGCGGTCCTCGGTGGCGGTGTCACCGTCGTACGCCGCGACCCGCAGGCCCGGCAACCCGAGGTCGGCGATCGACCGCAGCTGGTCGTGCGCCAGCGCCTTCGTGGGCGCCAGGTACAAGGCGGTGGCACCGCGGCCGTCGGGGGCCCGCGCGCCGGCGAGCACCGCGGTCAGCACCGGCAGCTGGTAGGCCAGCGACTTGCCGGAGGCCGTGCCGGTCGCGATCACCACCGAGCGGCCGTCGTGGGCGAGGCCGGCAGCGCTCGCCTGGTGCGCCCAGGGCGCCTCGATGCCCCTGGCCTGCCAGGCCGCGACCAGGTCCGGGTCGGCCCACTGCGGCCAGCGGGCGGTGCGGCCTGCGGCAGCCGGGACGTGCTCGACATGCCGGAGCCGGTCGCGGCGACCGGCCGCGGCGAGCAGGCCGGCGAGCAGATCCGGGGGGCTGACGACCGTCACCGGTCGATCCTCCCTCGGCTGTGCGACAGTGAGGGCCCGCGCCGACGAGGACATCACGCCAGCTTGGGAGGTACCGGTGGAGCTCGACCTGTCGACTCGTGTCGAAGACGGCGTCACGATCGTGGGAGTGGCCGGTGAGGTCGACATCGCGACGGCCCCGGAGCTCGACGCCGTGCTGGCGGCCCTACCGGCCGGACCGGCCGCCGTCGTGGTCGATCTCGTCGATGTCGGTTTCCTGGATTCGACCGGTCTGGGTGTCCTGGTGAAGGCGTCGGCCAGAGCACGTGAGCACGGCGGCAGCTTCGGGCTGGTCGTCGCGAATCCGTCGGTGGACAAGGTGTTCCGGCTGACGGGCCTGGACGCGGTGATCCCGCTGCACGCGTCGGTCGCTGAGGCGGTCGGCGCGGTGGGCGGTCCGGCGTGACGGTCGCGACGCTGACCCTGACGGCCGCCGCGGATCTCGCGCGGACCGCGAGAGTCGTCAGTACGTCGGTTGCCCGCGCCGGGGGGCTGGACGAGGACACCGTCGCGGAGGTTCGCCAGGCCGTCGGTGAGGCGGTGGCTCGGGCGTTGGTCCGGCAGCGGCTCGCCGGGTACGACGGCGACCTGCGGCTGGTGCTGCACGACGACGCCGACGTGTTCGTCGTGGAGGTCCATGACGGCGCCCCGGCGGACGTCGAGGACGACACGACGCGGCGCGCGCTGGCACTGGCCGAGGCGTTGGCCGCCCGTACCGAGGTGTTGTCCGGCCCGCAGGGCTCGGTGCTGCGGCTGGCCTGGCCGCGGCTGGATCTGCCCTCGAACTCCAACGGGTTGTTGCCTGCGTCGTCGTAACTCCGGCCGCGCTCGGCGTGAGGTGAGCCGGCGGTGATGTGACCTGCGCCACTGGACGGCGATGTCGTCGTGCGTAGACTCCGCGCGCACCACGGGGTGACCCACGCCACACACGTCGTCGAAGGAGCCGGATGTCCGTGCAGACCCTGGCCGCCACGGTTGGAGAGGTCACCTTGTCGGCGGGCAACACCGCCGTCGTCGTGATCGTGGCCCTGATCGCCCTGGCAGCTCTGGTGGTCGCCGCGTTGTTCTCCCGCGAGGTGCTGCGGGCCAGCGAGGGCACCCCGAAGATGCGCCAGATCGCCGCGGCCGTGCAGGAGGGGGCGTCGGCGTACCTGAGCCGGCAGTTCCGCACGCTGGCGATCTTCGCCGCGATCGTCTTCTTCGTGCTGTTCCTGCTGCCGGCTGACAGCACCTCCGAGCGGATCGGGCGCAGCCTGTTCTTCGTCGTGGGTGCGGTCTTCTCCGCGGTCACCGGGTACACCGGCATGTGGCTGGCCGTGCGCGGCAACGTCCGCGTGGCGGCAGCGGCCAACGAGTCCGGCGAGCAGCGCGCGATGCGGCTGGCGTTCCGGACCGGCGGCGTCGCCGGGATGTTCACCGTGGGTCTCGGCCTCTTCGGTGCCGCGCTGGTCGTCCTGGTGTACCGCGGCGACGCGCCGAAAGTGTTGGAGGGCTTCGGTTTCGGCGCGGCCTTGCTGGCCATGTTCATGCGGGTCGGCGGCGGCATCTTCACGAAGGCGGCCGACGTGGGCGCCGACCTGGTCGGCAAGGTCGAGCAGGGCATCCCGGAGGACGACCCGCGCAACGCGGCCACCATCGCCGACAACGTCGGGGACAACGTCGGGGACTGCGCCGGCATGGCAGCGGACCTGTTCGAGTCCTACGCGGTGACCCTGGTCGCTGCGCTGATCCTCGGCAAGGCCGCCTTCGGCGACATCGGGCTGGTGTTCCCGCTGGTGGTCCCGGCGATCGGCGTCATCACCGCCGTCATCGGCATCTTCGCCGTCGCCCCCCGGGCGACCGACCGTTCCGGGATGTCGGCGATCAACCGCGGCTTCTTCCTCTCGGCGGTCATCTCCGCTGTGCTGGTTATCATCGCGTCGTTCGTGTTCCTCCCCTCGACGATGGTCGAGCTCAAGGGGATCGTGGGCGAGAACATCGGCCTGGTCGGGTTCCAGACGTTCAACCCGCGCTGGCTGGCCATCGGCGCCGTCCTCATCGGCATCGTGCTGGCAGCGGCGATCCAGGTGCTGACCGCGTACTTCACCGAGACCAACCGGCGACCGGTGGACGACGTCGCCAAGACCTCACTGACCGGGCCGGCCACGGTCATTCTCGCCGGCATCTCCCTCGGCCTGGAGTCCGCGGTCTACTCCGCCTTGCTCATCGGGGCCGCGGTGTACGGCGCGTTCCTGTTGGGAACCGGTTCGGTGCTGCTGTCGCTGTTCGCGGTGGCACTGGCCGGTACCGGACTGCTGACCACCGTCGGCGTCATCGTGTCGATGGACACCTTCGGTCCGGTCTCGGACAACGCCCAGGGCATCGCGGAGATGTCCGGTGAGGTCCACGGCGAGGGTGCCGCGGTGCTCACCCGGCTCGACGCGGTCGGCAACTCGACGAAGGCCATCACCAAGGGCATCGCGATCGCCACGGCGGTGCTCGCGGCGACCGCGCTGTTCGGCTCGTTCCGCGATGCCGTGGTCACCGCGACCTCCGATGTCGGTACGGCGGTCACCCAGGCACTCAACCCTGCGGACAAGTTGCAGTACGCCGGTGTCCTGGACGTGGCCAGCCCGGCGAACCTGGTGGGCCTGCTCATCGGGGCGGCCGTGGTGTTCCTGTTCTCCGGCCTGGCCATCAACGCGGTCTCTCGCGCGGCCGGCGCGGTGATCTTCGAGGTACGCCGGCAGTTCCGCGACCACCCGGGGATCATGGCCGGCACCGAGAAGCCCGAGTACGGCCGCGTCGTCGACATCGTGACGCGCGACTCGTTGCGCGAGTTGGCAACTCCGGGCCTGCTGGCCGTCCTGACACCGATCGCGGTCGGTTTCGGGCTGGGCATCGGCCCGCTCGGGGCCTACCTGGCCGGCACGATCGCCACCGGCACGCTGATGGCGGTGTTCCTGTCGAACTCCGGCGGCGCCTGGGACAACGCGAAGAAGTTCGTCGAGGACGGCAACTTCGGCGGCAAGGGCTCCGAGCCGCATGCGGCGACCGTCATCGGCGACACCGTCGGCGACCCGTTCAAGGACACCGCCGGTCCGTCGATCAACCCGCTGATCAAGGTGATGAACCTCGTCGCCCTGCTGGTCGCGCCGGCGGTGGTCATGGTCAAGCTGGAGGACCGGACCTGGCTGTCGTGGCTCATCGCCGTCGTCGCGGTGGCGATCGTGGTCGGCTCGGTCGTGATCAGCAAGCGGCGGCCGATCGCGGTGGGCGACCCGGTCCCGACCGGCTGAACCGCACGCGATCCCTGAACCGCATCCCGACCGCCCGGGCCACGCCATGAGCGGCGTCTCCGGCGACTCAGCCGACGGTGTCGCCGGTGAGGCTGCCAACGCCGTGTCCAGCGACGGCGCCAGCGCCGTGTCCGGCGATGCCGCGGCAGCGGTTGCCGGGTACGGCGCTGCGCTGCGGCGGGCGTCGTACACCGTCGACGGGATCCGGCAGCTCATCGGGGCGGACGCGGATACCGCCCTGGCGGCCGGACGCGTCGGTCCGGCCCGGCGAGCGCTCTCCGCTCCGGACGTCAGCGGGGAGCCGGCGGCGGTCCTCGCCCGGCTGTTCCTGCTGGGAGACCCGGTGCCGGTGCCGGTCGCGCGCGCGGTCCTCGGTGACCTGGCGGCCGCCGTGGGTCTCGGGCTGGTCGCGATCGACGGCGAGATCGTCCGCGCGCCGGTGGACGTGACCCCGTACGCCGAGGACGGCGCCGACTGGTGGGTCGTGTCCGACCGCGGCGATCCGGCGGCTGCCGACCATGTGCTGGGCGTCGGGGGCGCGTCACTGTCGTTGGCCGGGCTGACCCCGCGCCGGCCGGCCGGTTCGGCGCTGGACGTCGGCACCGGTTGCGGCGTGCAGGCGCTGCACCTGTCGCGGCACTGCCGCCGCGTCGTGGGCACCGATACCAACCCGCGAGCGCTGCGGCTGGCGGCACTGACCGCCGGGCTGTCCGGCGTACCCCTGCAGTTGCGGCACGGCTCACTGCTGGCCCCGGTGGCCGGTGAGCGTTACGACCTCGTCGTCTCCAATCCGCCGTTCGTCATCTCGCCGGGACAGGTGTACCGCTATCGCGACTCCGGGCTACCGCTCGATTCCCTCGCGCCCACCTTGCTGCGGGCCCTGCCGGACCACCTTCACGACGGCGGTCACGCGGTCGTGCTGGCGAACTGGCTGCACGTGCGCGGTCAGGACTGGCGTGACCGGGTGGCGCAGTGGGTCGACGGCATCGGTTGTGACGCGTGGGTGGCGCAGCGGGAGGTCCAGGACCTGCCCTCGTACGTCGAGCTGTGGCTGGGCGACGCCGGCCGGCAGGCCGGCGCCGCGCACGAGCATCAGTACGACGAATGGCTCGCGGCGCTGACCGCCGCTGGTGCCGAAGGCGTCGGGTTCGGCTGGGTGGTGCTGCGCGCGTCCGGGCGGGCCGACCCGTGGGTCGAGGTCCAGGACGTGCGTACTGCGCCCCGGCAGCCGCGCGGTGACGAGGTCCTGGATCGGCTGGCCTGGCACGACAGGCTGGGCGCTGCCGATGCCGCGAGCCTGCTCGCGTCGCCGCTGCGATGGTCGGGCCCGGTCCGGATCCGCCGGGAGTACGCCGTACTCGACCAGCAGGCCTCGGCGACGGTCGAGTTGCCGGCCGCCGTGGATCGGTGGGACGGCTGGCAGGCACCGATCGGTGTCGCGGTGGAGGTCCTCGACGTCATCGACCACATCACGACCCACGGCGTGCCGCTGGCCGATGCGATCGACGCGAGGGTGGCCGCGACGGCCGGCGAACCGGCCGCTGCCGATCCCGACGAGCTCCTCGCGGCGTGCCTGATCAGCGCGCGCGAGCTCATCGACGCGGGATTGCTCGTGCCGGCGGCTCCCCCGATCCCGGGTTGACACGGGTCCCCGGGTTACCGTCAGACTCCGCGCTGTCCGCCCGGCGGGGTGGGCAACCAGCCGGTGATCCGGCGACCGGAGTCTCGTTCGACCCTGTTGAGAGGACACCTGTGCCCCCGAAGGCCAAAGCAGGCGGCGGCCGCCGCCTGGTGATCGTCGAGTCGCCGGCGAAGGCGAAGACGATCCAGGGCTACCTGGGCCCGGAGTACGACGTGGAGGCCTCGGTCGGGCACGTCCGCGACCTCGCCACACGGGCGTCGCAACTGCCCGACGACGTCCGCAAGCAGCCGTGGGCCAAGCTCGCGGTGAACGTCGACGACCGCTTCCAGACCTTCTATCTGGTGGACGCGGACAAGAAGTCGAAGATCGCCGAGTTGAAGAAGAAGCTCGCCGCCGCCGACGAACTGCTGCTAGCGACGGACGAGGACCGCGAGGGCGAGGCGATCGCCTGGCACCTGCTGGAGGTCCTCAAGCCGCGAGTCCCGGTGCGCCGCATGGTGTTCCACGAGATCACCCAGGACGCGATCCGCGCCGCGGCGGCCGACACCCGCGAGCTGGACATGAAACTGGTGGACGCCCAGGAGACCCGGCGAATCGTCGACCGTCTCTACGGGTACGAGGTGTCGGAGGTCCTCTGGAAGAAGATCGGCCGCGACGCGCGCTCGGCCGGCCGCGTGCAGTCGGTCGCGGTGCGGCTGGTCGTCGACCGCGAGCGGGAGCGGATCGCCTTCCGGTCCGCGGAGTACTGGGACCTCGACGGACTGTTCGACCCCGGTTCGTTCTCGGCCCGGCTGACGTCGCTGGACGGGACCCGGGTGGCGGCGGGCCGGGATTTCGACGACCAGGGCGCGGTGACGACCAGCGGGGTCGCCGTCCTCGACGAGCCGACCGTGCGGTCGCTGGCCGATGCCTTGCAGGGCAGCCAGTTCACGGTCCGGTCGGTCGACGAGAAGCCGGGGACCCGGCGCCCTTCGGCGCCGTTCATGACCTCCACGTTGCAGCAGGAAGCCTCGCGCAAGCTGCGGTGGGGTGCGCAGCGGACGATGCGGGTCGCGCAGGGCCTCTACGAGCGCGGCTACATCACATATATGCGAACCGACTCGACGACGTTGTCCGAGACCGCGTTGAGCGCGGCGCGGGCCCAGGCCGCTCAGCTGTACGGCGCCGACCACGTGGCCAGCGCCCCGCGCCGCTACGAGCGGAAGGTGAAGAACGCGCAGGAGGCGCACGAGGCGATCCGGCCGTCGGGCGACACCTTCCGTACCCCCGCCCAGGTCGCCGGTGAACTGCGCGGCGACGACTTCGCGCTGTACGACCTGATCTGGAAGCGGACCGTGGCTTCGCAGATGGCCGATGCCCGGGTGTCGACCACCACGGTCCGGCTCGGCGCGCAGACCGCTGCCGGGGTGGATGCGGAGTTCGCCGCGTCTGGCACCGTGATCGTGTTCGCCGGGTTCCTGGCGGCGTACGAGGAAGGCACCGACGAGGACCGCGACAGCGGCGCTGCCGACGACGAGCGCCGGCTGCCGGTGCTGACCGCGGGCCAGACGTTGACGGTGCGCGCCCTGGAACCGGACGGCCACCGCACCAACCCGCCGGCCCGCTACACCGAAGCCTCGCTGGTGCGGGCGCTGGAGGAGCGCGGCATCGGCCGGCCCTCGACGTACGCGTCGATCATGTCGACGATCGTCGACCGGGGGTACGTCTGGAAGAAGGGGTCGGCGCTCGTGCCGTCCTTCCTGGCGTTCGCCGTGGTGCGGCTGCTGGAAGAGCACTTCACCGATCTGGTCGACTACTCGTTCACGGCCCGGATGGAGGAGACCCTCGACCTCATCGCCGGCGGTGAGGTCGACCGGTTGTCCCAGCTGGAGTCCTTCTGGCGTGGTGGACAGTCCGCGGGCCGGCAGTTCCCCGGACTGCGCGAACTCGTCGGCGATCTCGGCGACATCGACGCGCGGGCCATCGCGTCGTTCCCGATCGCCGGGTCCGACGCGGTCCTGCGGGTGGGGCGCTACGGGCCGTTCCTCGAGCGGGGCGAGGAGAAGGCTTCCGTGCCAACGGATATCGCCCCGGACGAACTGACCGCGGCGCGGGTCGACGAACTGCTGTCGATGCCGTCCGGCGATCGCCCGCTGGGGGTGGATCCCGCCACCGGTCACGAGGTCGTGGCCAAGGCGGGCCGATTCGGGCCGTACGTGACCGAGGTCCTGCCGGACGGTTCGCCGAAGAGCGCCAAGCCGCGGACGGCGTCGCTGTTCAAGGACATGTCGCTGGACACCGTGACGATCGAGGACGCGCTGCGGTTGTTGTCATTGCCCCGCGTCGTCGGGATCGACCCGTCCGACGGCGTCGAGATCACCGCGCAGAACGGGCGATACGGCCCCTACCTGAGCAAGGGCAAGGATTCCCGCTCGCTGACCAGCGAGGACCAGCTGTTCACCGTCGGCCTCGACGAGGCCCTCGCGCTGTATGCCCAGCCGAAGACCCGGCGCGGCCAGGCCGCCGCGGCACCACCGCTGCGCGAGATCGGGGTCGACCCGGCCTCCGGGCAGCAGATCGTGCTCAAGGAGGGGCGTTTCGGTCCCTACGTGACCGACGGCGAGGTCAACGCCTCGCTGCGCCGCGCCGACGATCCGGCCACGATCTCGCTGGAGCGAGCCGCAGACCTGTTGGCGGAGAAGCGGGCGAAGGGTCCGGCCCCGGCCAAGCGTGCCCGCCGCGCACCGGCGAAGAAGGCGGCCAAGGCCACGCCGAAGAAGGTGGCCAAGGCCGCGGCGACGGCGGCCGCTGCGGACTCCGCGCTGGACGGCTGACGCCGCCCCGGGTGGTCGGCGCGGCGGCGTACCCTCCGACCGTGTCCGAGCCGACAGCCGCCGCGGCCGGCCGCGAGCCGGCCGTCGCTGACGATCGCCGGTCCGGGCCCGGGCTCTTCGTCGTCTTCGAAGGGGGCGAAGGAGCCGGCAAGTCCACTCAGCTCGCCCGGCTGGCCACGTCATTGCGCCGTGCCGGCGGCGAGGTCGTCTGTACCCGCGAGCCGGGTGGGACGCCGGCTGCCGAGGCGATCCGCGGGCTGCTGCTGGACCCGGCGACGGGCGGCCTGGATTCGCGGGCCGAGGCGCTGCTGTTCGCTGCGGCGCGCGCCGACCACGTCGCCCGCGTGGTTCGCCCCGCCCTGCAGCGCGACGCGATAGTGCTGTGCGACCGGTACGTCGACTCCTCCGTGGCCTACCAAGGGAGAGGGCGCGGCTTGGGGGTGGCGGCGGTGGCGCAGTTGAGCCGATGGGCCACCGAGGAGTTGCATCCCGACCTCACGGTGCTGCTCGACATCGATCCGGCGGCCGGCCTGCGCCGGGCACGGTCGGCGGCGGGCCCGGACCGGCTGGAGGCCGAAGAGATGGCATTCCACGACCGGGTGGCCCAGGCGTTCCGCGACCTGGCCGCGGCGGATCCCGGCCGTTACCTCGTCCTCGATGCGCGTGCCCCGGCGGACCAGGTGGCCGCCGCGATCGCCAGCCGGGTCGAGGCCAGCCTCGCCGCGAAACGGTTGCCGCAGTGAGTGTCTGGGATGCCCTGGTCGGTCAGCCCGGGGTCGTCGAGCAGTTGCGGCGTGCGGTGGCCGACGCCCGGCTGGCCGAGCGGGGCCGGCCGGCCCCGGCGATGACGCATGCCTGGCTGGTCACCGGTCCGCCCGGCTCGGGCCGCTCCGTCGCGGCGACCGCCTTCGCGGCCGCCCTGGTCTGCCCGGCCGACGGCTGCGGGGTCTGCGAGCAGTGCCACAAGGTGCCACTGGGCGCCCACGTCGACGTCGAGGTGGTGCGCCCGGATCGGTTGTCGTACGGCGTGGAGGCCGCCCGCGAGCTGGTGCTGGGCGCTGCCCGGATGCCGGCCGACGGCCCCTGGCACGTGATGGTCGTCGAGGACGCCGACCGGATGACCCCCGAAGCCGTCAGCGCCCTGCTCAAGGCGATCGAGGAGCCCACCCCGCGGACGGTCTGGCTGCTGTGCGCGCCGAGCGCCGAGGATGTCCTGCCGACCATCCGTTCCCGTACCCGGCAGGTGCTGTTGCGCACACCGTCGGCGGCCGAGGTCGCGGCGGCACTGGTCACCGGGGACGGAGTCGATCCGCAGACCGCCTCGTTCGCGGCCCGGGCGTCGCAGGGGCACATCGGCCGGGCCCGGGCCCTCGCGCTGGACGAGCGGGTCCGGGCGCGCCGGATCGAGGTGCTGCGGGTGCCCGCCCGGCTGCGCGACGTCCCGTCGTGCTTCGCCGCGGCGGCTGATCTGCTGGCGGCCGCCACCGACGACGCCAGCTCCATCACCGACGCGCTGGACGCCGCCGAGCACAGTGCGCTGCTGCGGTCGTACGGCGAGGGCGCCGAGGGCGTCACCGCGGCGCGCGTCGCCCGGCTGGCGCGGGCGGCGACGAAGGAACTGACGGAACGCCAACGTTCCCGGCGTACCCGGACCGTGCGCGATCAGGTCGATCGGGCGTTGCTGGATCTGCTGGCGTTCTACCGCGACGTGCTGGTGCTGCAGACCGGCGGCTCCGTGGCGCTGGTCAACGAGGAACTGCGCGCGCAGCTGAGTTCGTCCGCGGGGGACGGCACCGCGACCGAGACGGTCCGCCGGATGGAGGCGGTGGCGCAGGCCCGGCTGGCGCTGGAGAAGAACGTGGCGCCGCTGCTGGCTCTCGAGGCGATGTGCGTCGGGCTGTTCGCCCCGGCCGCCTGACGGGTCGGCGTGCCGGCCCCCGTCAGGGCCGGAAGGTGTCGGCGCTGCGGCGCAGCCCAGCGGTGTACGCCGCGAGCGCATCGACCGCGGGGCCGAGCACCTCGTCGGTGCTGCGGCCCAGGTCCGGCGCGGCGAGCATCGTGGCGGCGGCGGTGAGCAGCCGCTCGTAGGTATCGACGCCGGCGGCGAGCCGGTCGAGCAAGTCGTCGGCTGCGGCCGTCGCCGCTGCGGCTGCCGCCGTACCGGGCAGATCGGCGGCGATCCGGTGTGCCGCATCGAGTCTGTCGACGAGCGCGTTCAACACCGGCGCCGCTTCGCAGTCCGCGCGCAGCAACTCGGCGCCGGCGTCCGGGTGCAGCCGGCTGACCGCGGGCAGGACCTGGGCGAGCCGCAGCCGAAGCGCGGCCAGCCGGGCGACGGCGGCTGCGCCGGGGACCGTCGGGGCCAGCGCCGGTGGGGGTGGCAACAGCACAGCCGGCGGCGGCGGCGGAACCGCCTCACGCACCCGGCGCCTCGCGTCGAGGCCGGCCCAGGTCCCGACCCCACCCGCGGCCAGCCCGAGCCAGGCCCACGGTTCGACGACGTCGGGCCCGACCAGGATGCCGGCGAGGAAGGCAGCGATACCCGTTCCGGCACTGACGAAGCCGGCCGTCGACGTCGACTGCAGCCGCCGGACGCGGCGCCGGTACCGGTCGACCGCTCGATCGTGGGCTGCGACGGCTCGGTGATGATCACGCCGCAGCGCGCGCAGCTCGCGGGAACCGCTGCGGCGCTCGGCGACCACGTCGAAGCCGCGGGCGAACCCCGCCCGCAGCCGCGCCGCGAAGTCGTCGCCGGTGGCCACGCCCCATCCTCTCCCTTTCTTCGCGTCCCCGGTCGCGGGATCCGGCGGCCGGCACAGCGTTCCCAGGGCACTGACTGCCCCCGGTCGTGGCGAGGTCCGGAGTGCGTACGCGGCGGTCCGATCCCGCGGTTGGCCGGGCTACGGTGCAGGGCTCCTCCGTGGGCGTCCGTCGTACGGCCGAACGGCAGGCCGGTCGCCGGGCAAGAGTCGTTCGAGGCAAGAGTCGGTCGAGTCAGTAGTCGTTCGGTGGCCGTTCAGGAACGCGGTACGCCGGTCGACCGTCGTACCGCCGACGCCATGACAGTGTCGGCGCACGTCACGACCACGAGGGAGGTCCGCCGGGTGGGTCGCGGACTGCCTCGACGCTCGGTCGCGCTCGTCGCCGGGTCCGCTGCGACCCTGCTGCTCGCCGGCTGTTCCGGCGAGCCGGGCGCCGCTCCGACCGCGACGGCCTCGCCGTCGACGTCGTCCGCAGCGCCGACCTCGTCCGCCTCGCCGAGCGCGACCAGCAGCACACCGCCCGCCGGGCAGGACGATCCGCGGCTGGCGACGTACTACTCCCAGCAGCTGGCCTGGGCCGGTTGTGGCGGCCGGTTCCAGTGCGCCACCCTCACCGTGCCGGTCGACTACGACCAGCCGGCTGGGGCGACGATGCACCTGTCGGTCGTGCGGTTGCCGACGACCGAACCCGGCCGGCTCGGCTCGATCGTGCTGAACCCGGGGGGTCCTGGCGGCAGCGGGGTCGAGTACGCCCGGTCCGCCGCCTTCCCCGGCGCCGTGCTCACGGCGAAGGTCATCCGGCGGTACGACGTGGTCGGCTTCGACCCCCGCGGGGTGGGCAAGTCCGACCCGGTCGACTGCCTGACCGATGCCCAGACCGACGAGTTCATGGCGTCGGACCCGACACCGGACGACGCCGCCGAGGTCAGCGACTGGCAGCGGATCGCAGCCGGCGTGGGTCGAGGCTGCGCCAGCCGGGCCGCCGGCAGCTACTCCCACCTGGACACCGTCTCGGCCGCCCGCGACCTGGACATCCTGCGCCGAGCGCTCGGCGACGAGCGGTTGACCTACCTGGGCAAGTCGTACGGCACCTACCTGGGCACGACCTACGCCGAACTGTTCCCGGGCCGGGTCGGCCGCATGGTGCTGGACGGTGTCCTGCCGGCGGACCTCAGCCTGCAGCAGCTCAGTCACGACCAGGCCGTCGGGTTCGAAGACGCCTTGCGCCGGTTCGTCGCCGACTGCGACGGCCGTCGCGGTTGCCCGCTACCCGACGGCGTCGACGCCGGTGTCGCGCGGATCCAGCAGTTCGTCACCGGCCTGGACGCGGCTCCGCTGCCCGCCCAGCAAGGGCGGCCCCTCACCGAAGCGTTGGGGCTCAGCGCGATCCTGTCGTACCTCTACGCGCCCCCCTCGGACTGGGCGCAACTGCGATCCGGTCTCGCCACAGCCTTCGCCGGCGACGGCGGCGAGTTGCTCGACATGCTCGACTCGCGTATCCAGCGCCGGGCGGACGGCACGTACGTCGACAACGCCAACGAGGTGTTCTACCCGGTCACCTGCCTGGACCGGCCGTTCGCCACGACGCCGGAACAGTTGCAGGCGTTGGCAACCCAGTGGTCTGCCGACGCTCCCACCTTCGGCCGGGCGCTGGCCTGGGGCATGCTGGCGTGCAGTGGTTGGCCGGCATCGACCGGCCGTACGCCGGTCCCGCTCAGCGGTGCCGCGGTCCCTCCGCTGCTGCTGGTGACCACCCGGCACGATCCGGCGACGCCGTACGCCTGGGGTGAGCGAATGGCCGCCCAGTTGCCCGGCTCGACGTTGGTGCAATGGACCACCGGCGACGGCCATACGGCGTACCTGTCGGAGGACCGGAATCGCTGCGTGGACGACGCGGTCGACACCTACCTGCTGACCGGCACGACAACCGGCCCCGTGGTCCAGTGCACCTGAGGTGCCGTGCTGCTGACGTGGCGCTGGCCCGCGTGCAGTCGCTGCTGGCGCAGCGCTGCTGACCAGTACGGCGATAGGCCGGCCGCCGGACGACGCCGAACGCGGTCCGGGCGGCCGGCGCTGCTGGGGTAGCATCGGCGGGCTGGTCGGGCCCTCGGGGCTGCCCGGCACGCCGCCTTAGCTCAGTCGGCCAGAGCGACGCACTCGTAATGCGTAGGTCGTCGGTTCGATTCCGACAGGCGGCTCCCCGCCAGAACTGTTCTGCCAGAGGCGTTCTGCTGCCTCGGCACGGCCGACCAGGTGCGGTCCGATTGTGAATCTGCAGCAAACTGCAGCTGCCAGTGTCGCGGCCATGACCGCTACCGTGCGTCAAGGGTTTCCCGGTGTGGCGGAGCTCTCCCTGGCGAGTTCACCCGCAGATACCCGCGGCGGCGGGGCGTGGCCCCGACAGGCAGGGCTCCGCCATCCGGACGCCGGTTGTCCTCAAGTGCCGACATCGCCCCGGAGGTGCGGTACCGTCGATCACGCGAGCCCGATGCGTCCTCATTCGACGGCGCGGGCGGTAGGCCCTGATCGAGGCCCGTTCGCGACCTGAAGAATCGAGGGCCGGCATGGCCCCAAGCCCGTCATCCCGTCGTGTCCAATTCTTCGGCGAGCTGGACCTGTGCTGCACGGAGGAGATGCAGGCGGCGATCTGGTCGCAGCTTCAGGCCCCGGTTTCCGAGCTCGTCATCGATCTCGGAGGGGTCACGTTCCTCGATTCTTCGGCGATGAGTGTCCTGGCGCAGGCGCAGGGGGCGGCGCTGAGCGCCGGCGCCCGCTTGCGCCTCATCAACGTGCGGCGGATCCCGCGCCGGGCACTGGAGTTCGCTGGCCTCGATCAGCTTCTGGACGTGCACGCCGGGCTGGAACCGCAGGCAGCTTCGGCGTAACCGCAGAAAGGGGAGCGGCCCGCCGGGACAGGTAACGGCGACCGGCCTTGACTGCGCCAGTGATCATTCCGAGCACCCCCGGCTGTAGCCGGCGTACCGCGTGGAACGTCACGATGCCCGCGGCGAGGGAGACGATCAGCGCCGTCCAGCCGTAGTCGAGGACGCCCAGCACGAGCCAGTGGACGAGATAGATGTAGAGCGAAGCCTGGGCGACCCGCAGGATCGGCGGCACGAGTGCCGACGGCAGCCGCAGTGAGGGCAACCAGAGGATCGCCAGCAGTCCCAACGGGATCACCCACTGGCGGCTCGCGTCGAACGACGGCACGACGGTGACCACGACCAGCAGCGACGTCGCCAGCTTCAGGCGACGGGTGTGCGCCTCCGCCGCGGTCCAGCCCAGGAGCACGACCCACGCCGCGGCGAGGGGGGAGAACAGCGACGCCGGACGGGCGTCGGGGAGCAGGTGCTGGGACGCCACCCAGACCGCGCAGGTCGCGGCCGCCGGCAGCAGCCACGGCGAGCCGCGGCGTAGCGACTCCACCCAGGGGATCCGCAGCACGACGGCGACCAGTGGCAGGACCCACACCAATGCCTCGACGAACCAGAAGCGCCACTCCGGGGCCTCGGTCGTCGGGATCACCCAGGACGTCGCCCCGAGCACGTACCACTCGTAGAAGGGGCTCAGCGCGAGCGCTGCCAGCAGCACGAACGACGGGACGAGGATCTCGCCGGTACTGCGCAGCATCCGGCGCAGCCGCAACGCCGGATCGGCGACGCTGAGGTGGAAGCGTGCAAGGTTGAACCCCACCAGCGCGAGCAGCAGATGGGCGCCGCCGCGAATATCGACCATCCCGACGTGCGAGGCGACCACGACGAGGATGGCGAGCGCGCGCACCACCACGCTCGTCTCCACCTGCCGTGTCAATCGCGTCGGTGCCGCGGACGGCTTGCCGGGCGGCAGCGCGGCGGCCAGGTCGGTGACCGACGTACGGTGCCAATCCCGCGGCAGGTGGCCCAGGGTTTCCTCGACGGCGACCGATACCGCGACGTAGGCCAGTGAGTCGCCGCCCACGTCGGCGAACGACTGGTCCGCCCGGACCGGCACACCGATCAGCGCCTCGTACCTGCGGCGCAGCTGCTCCTCACTGGGCGTCTCCGGGGCAGGCCTGGCGACGTCCGCCGCGAGCACGGCTCGGGTCGTGGCCGTGCGGTCGAGCTTGCCGTTGTCCAGACGCGGGAGAGCGGGGAGCACGGCGACCCGAAGGGACGCGGGCGGGAGTCCGGTGCTCGCCGAGGCGACGGCGGTCGCCACCGGAGCCGCGACGCCGACCACCGCGACCCCGAGGGCGTCGTCGAGCGCAACCGATACACCTTCGAGGCCGGCCTCCTCCAGGGCGCGATCGACGTCGGCCAGGTCGACTCGCAGCCCGTGGACCTTGGTGATCTGCGCGCGTCGGCCCACGATCTCGAGGAGGCCCTCGACGGTGAGCCGGGCTCGATCCCCGGTCCGCCATTCGGTCAGGTCGCGACCGCGGGCCAGATCCGCCGGATGCTCGGCGTAGCCGAGCATCAGGTTCGGCCCGGAGTAGACGAGGTCTCCCACACCGTCGTCGCCGACGTCGTCGAGTCGAAACGCGCCCCCGGGGATGGCGCGACCGACCGTGCCGGGGTTCGACGCCGTGAGGTGCGGCGGGAGCACCGCCATCCGCGCGGTCGCTTCGGTGGCGCCGTACATCAGGACCAGATCGAAGCCGTGCCGGCGCCCGAGCTCGGCGTACCGTCGCGCGGTGGGCGCTGGCAGGCGTCCGCCCGCACAGGTCACCTGGCGCAGTGACGGCGCCGCGAGTACCTGCGTGCCGTGCCGGTCGAGCAGGTCGAAGGTGTACGGCACCGCGGCCATCGTGGTGGCGCCGCTGTGGCGGACCACGTCCTCGAAGGCGCTGTCGGTGACGGACAGCTCGGTGAGCACGAGGCCCGCCCCCGCCGCGAGGTGCGAGTGCAGGACGGACAGGCCGTACGAGTACGTGAACTCGAGCGTCGTCACCGCCCGATCGGCGTCGGTGAGTCCGAGGGTCGCCACGACGGCGGCGGCGTTCGACTCCAGGTTCGCCAGCGAGAGCCGGACGACCCGGGGACTCCCCGTCGTCCCCGAGGTGCTGAGCAGGACGGCCAGGTCGCTGTGCAGATCGCGGTCCAGCACCGGCCGCGTGTCCGCGACGATCTGCCCGTCCCTGACGATGACGTCGGGCGCGTAGCGCGCGAGTGCGGCGTCGGGACGACACCGGGGAACGAGCAGGACGGGCAATCCCGCGCGCAGCGCTCCGAGGTAGTGCACGACATCGTCGATCCGCCGCCTGGCGAGGATGGCGACGAGTCGGCGTGGGCCGTCCAGACGCGCCGCGGCGTCGTCGACTGCTGCGTCGAGTTCGCGGTACGTCAGCTGGACGTCGCCTGCGACGAGTGCTGTGCGGTCACCAAAGCTGCGCAGGCCGGCGACAAAGTCGGGCTCCGCAGCAGGAAGAACCGGCCTGTCGAACGCCACCAGTGATGCTGGCGTCACCACACACTGCCTCCCTGCGCAGCTTCCTGAGAATCGTGCGGGTAGGCTAACCTAACGCCAACCGCGTGATGCTCGACGCTGTCTCGGACGAGCGAGAGCTGCCGGCCGCGGGGCGCTGCAACGAGAGGAGACCACATGCTTCGGCGCGCTCTGGCCGCGGCGATGACGCTCGCCGCGGGCCTTGCTCTGACGGCATGCGGCAGCGGCGAGCAAGTGGGTTCGGACACCGTGGTCGTCTATAGTGCCCAACACGAAGGACTGACGAAGTCCTGGGTCGACGCATTCACGCAGGAGACCGGGATCCCGGTCATCGTGCGCAGCGGCCGGGATTTCGAGATCGCGAATCAAATTGTCGCCGAAGGCAAGAACTCCCGCGCGGACGTCTTCCTGACGGAGAACTCGCCAGCGATGGGCATCGTCGAGCAGGCAGGCCTGTTCGCCGAAATTCCCGCGGCGACGCTCGCTCAGGTGCCCGCCGAATTCACGCCCAAGTCGCAGCGGTGGGTTCCGGTGGCGGCCCGCTCGACGGTATTCGTCTACAACAAGGACAAACTGTCCGCGGACCAGCTTCCCAAGTCACTCATGGATCTGGCCAAACCTGAGTGGCGTGGTCGGTGGGGCGCGGCTCCGGGCGGCGCTGACTTCCAGGCGATCGTCAGTGCGATGCTTCAGCTGTCGGGACAGGCGGCGACCAGTGCCTGGCTGGACGGTATGAAAGCGAACGCCAAGGTGTACACCAACAACATCACGACCATGCAGGGCGTGAATGCGGGCGAAGTCGATGGCGGTGTCATCTACAGCTACTACTGGTACCGGGATCAGGCCAAGACTCAGGAGAACAGCCGCAACACCCAGCCCCACTATTTCGGTGGCAAGGATCCGGGCGCTTTCGTTTCGGTGTCCGGCGGCGGTGTTATCGCCGGCAGCCCGCGAGTCGACAAGGCTCAGCAGTTCCTCGCGTACGTCACCGGGAAGCGAGGCCAGGAAGTTCTCGCGAAGAGCGACGCGATGGAGTACGTCGTCGGCAATGGCCTGGCGTCGAACCCCGTCCTGCCGCCGTTGTCCGGGCTCGACGCCCCGGTGATCGACCCGGCGACGCTCAACGGACCCACGGTGATCAAGCTCATGACCGATAAGGGCCTTATCTGACCTCCGTCGATGCCGCACCGGCGCCTCGTGGTGTCCCGGCCCGGCGTGCTGTGCGCCGTCGCGGCGGGGGACGCTGGCTTTATCTTGCAGCCGTAGGCGTTGCAGCGGTCGGCCTCCTCCCGATCGCTTTCATCGTCGGCGAGACGCTGAGCCTGGGCGGGACGCAGATCGCGTCGTCGATCCTGCGGGAGCGCGTCGGTGCGCTCCTGGTTAACACGGTGACCCTTACCGCCGTGACGACGCTCTGCTGTTCACTGGTCGGCCTCGGAGCGGCCTGGCTCGTCGAGCGCACCGATGTGCCGGCCAGGCGGCTGTGGGCGGCCCTGCTCGTGGCTCCGCTCGCCGTCCCGGCTTTCGTGACGAGTTACGCGTGGGCCTCGCTGCAGCCCGGCTTCGAAGGCTTGCCGGCAGCCGCGCTGATCACGACGCTCGCCTATTTCCCGTTCGTGTACCTGCCGGCGGCCGCCGCGATCCGCGGGTTGGACCCCGGCCTCGAGGAGGCGGCGGCTGCTCTCGGGTTCGGTCCGGTTCGCGTCTTCTTGCGCGTGACGTTGCCACAGCTGCGCCTGGCCCTTCTCGGCGGTGCGCTGCTGGTCGCCCTGCACGTGCTCGCAGAGTTCGGTGCCCTGCAGATGATCGGCTACGAGACGTTCACCGTGGCGATCCTCACGCAGTACCAGTCGTCCTTCAACGGCTCTGCGGCGACGATGCTCGCGGGGGTATCGGTCATCCTCTGTCTGGGCCTGCTCCTGCTCGAGGCGCTGTTGCGCGGGCGCGCTCGATACTCGCGCATCGGTTCCGGCGCTGCGCGCGTGGAGCGAACTGTCGCGCTACGGGCCTGGCGTTGGCCCGTCACAGCAGTCGTTGCCGCAGTCCTTATTGCGGCGATCGGCGTCCCGGGCGTCGCGGTGAGCCGATGGCTCTCGTACGGAGCCGACGTCGCCGACGAGCTCCTGCCGGCATTGCGGACCAGCCTGGAGCTCGGCATCGCCGGTGCGGTCGTCGCCACGCTCGTCGGTCTGCCGCTGGCCTGGCTTGCGGTGCGACACCGGTCGGCGCTAACGGCGATCCTCGAGCGCTGCACGTATGTCTCCAGCGCGTTGCCGGGGGTTGTGGTCGCCCTGGCGCTCGTCACCGTCTGCGCGCGGTGGTTCGACGCGCTCTACCAGACCATCGCCTTGCTGATCGTCGGCTACGTCATCCTCTTCCTTCCGAGGGCCATCGTCAGCCTGCGACCGGCGATCGCCCAGGCTCGTCCCGAGTTCGACGATGCTGCGCGGTCCCTCGGGGCGAGCCACCTGCGACGGGTCGGTCGGATCGCCTTGCCGCTGCTGTCTCCCGGCCTTGCCAGCGCCGCAGCCTTCGTCTTCGTCGCGGTCATCACCGAGTTGACAGCGACCCTGCTGCTGGCGCCGGCCGGCGTGAATACTCTGGCAACGCGGTTCTGGAGTTACAGCGACGAGCTTGACTACGCTGCCGCCGCTCCGTTCGCCGCCGCCATGGTGCTGTTGAGCGTGCCGTTTACGTACCTGATCCTGCAGCAGTCCCGAAGGATGCGACGTCGATGAATTCCGATGCGGTGCACGTCGTCGGTGTTCGTCATGCGTACGGTGACCTCGAGGTGCTCCACGGCATCGACCTGACCATCGAACCCGGCTTACTCGTCTCCGTCCTCGGCAAGTCCGGCTGCGGGAAGTCCACGCTGCTTCGGGTGATTGCCGGGTTCGAAACACCGACCGCGGGGACGGTGTCGATAGGCGAAACCGTGGTCGCCGGACCGGGAGTGTGGGTGCCTCCGCAGCGACGCCGCATCGGCTACGTGTCGCAGGACGGTTCCCTGTTTCCGCACCTCACCGTCCAGGCAAACGTCGAGTTCGGCATGCGGCGAACTGAGCGTGACGCCGGTATGGCCGAACAGCTGCTGGCGACCGTGTCGCTGGATCCGTCGTATCTGCGGCGCTGGCCACATGAGCTGTCCGGCGGCCAGCAGCAGCGGGTGGCGCTCGCCCGTACCCTGGCCAGGTCGCCAGACGTGGTGCTGCTCGACGAGCCGTTCTCCGCTCTCGACACCGATCTGCGCGCCTCGACCCGAAGCGCGGTCGTCGGCATCCTGCGCGACCAAGGGGTTACCGCGGTGTTCGTCACGCATGACCACCACGAGGCGTTGTCGTTCTCCGACATCCTCGCGATCATGGTCGACGGCCGCCTCACTCAGGTCGCGTCGGCGGCCGAGGTCTACGACCAGCCCACCGATCTGCAGACAGCGGCGCTCGTCGGTGGCACCGTGGTGCTGCCCGCCGTCGCGTGCGACGGCGTGGCCCGGACACAGTTCGGAGACATTCCGTTGCGGAATTCTCCGCGCAACGGGCCGGTCGAGATCATGCTCCGCCCCGAGCAGGTACTCGTCGACAACGACGAGCAGGGCAGCGCGTGCGTGCGCGGCGTGGAGTATTTCGGTGATTCCCACCTCGTCCGGGTCGAGGTCCACGGAACCACGCAGGAGCTTCAGGCCCGCACCGGCGGAGGGTGGAGCGGCCGAGCAGGTGATCGGGTCTCGGTCAGCTTCCGTGGGACGGCCGTGGGATTCCCAGCTCTGCAGTGATGCGTCGAGACGTGACTGACCAAGGGCGGGCCAGCTAGTCAGCCTGGCGAGTCTTGACACCGGATACGGCGAGGCGGATCCTCATCGGGAATTGACCGTCCTACCGGCGGTCACGTTGCGTGGTTCCTACGACTGGGATCCTGACATGCCCCTTGCACCCCGGGTCGGCACCAGCTACGAGCTCGACTTCAAGATCCCGCCCGATCCCGCGGCGACCCGTTTCTTCGACGCCGGCGGACTGCGCTTCGGCGTCGAGCGCCGAGCGCTGAACGCGGCGGTGTTGCAGCAGGCCTACGGGCATGACCCGGAATGGCTGGCGCGGACCCGGCCGGAGTTTCAGCAGGGTCTGGAGTTGCAGGCTCCCTCGATCCACGTGTTCGACGCCGACAGCGCCGAGGAGTACCTGCGTATCGACGCGTTCGACGAGGAACCGCACTACCACTACATCTATCCGGGGAGCCATCACACGATCGTGTGGTGGGACCAGTGCGCGCTCGGCCCGTTTCCCGAACAGGTTCCGGTGCTGCTGCACCATCGGCTGCGCTCGATGCTCGCCGTCGTCGTCGAGGCGGACCGCCTTGCCCGGATCGACTGGGACGCGGTGGCTGCGGTCGTGCCCGAGGTCGTCGCCGAGTTCGATCGGTTCGAGGCCCAGGTGACCGCCTCCTCGTGAGGCTTTCCGCGTCATGCGGTCTCGCCTCCCGCGATCCGCAGCCCGAGTAGCCACCGGAGGGGTCATGACGACGACAGGGACAGCGACGACGGGGACCGACCGGTTCGACCTGGACGACGCCGTCCTGCGTATGGTGCGCAAGCATGGCCGCGACCACCCGGTGACGTTCCTGCCGGATCCTGAGCCCGAGGAACTCTTCTGTCCGATCATCTCGGTCGACGACCATGCCCTGGAACCCGCGACGTTGTTCGATGGTCGCCTGCCGGCGCAGCTGCGCGACCGCGCGCCGTATGTCGAGCAGGCCGCTGACGGCGGCTCGTGGTGGGTGATCGACGGTCGGCGGGTGCCGATCCTGATGGCCAACGGCTCGGCGGGCCGCCCGATGGCCGAGTGGGGCAATATTGCGTGCAACTATTCGGAGTTCCGTCCGCAGGTGTACGACTCCGCCTTGCGGCTCACCGACATGGATGCCACGGGCGTGTGGGCGAGCCTGTGTTTCGGATCCATCGTCTGGGGTTTCGCCGGCACCCGCTTCTCGACCATGTCCGATGCCGAACTCGGGTTGGCCTGTCTGCGGGCCTACAACGACTGGATGATCGACGAGTGGTGCGGGGCGGCGCCGGACCGCTACATCCCGTGCCAATTGCCCTGGCTGCGTGATCCCGAGATCGCCGCGACGGAGATCCGCCGCAACGCCGAGCGGGGCTTCCGGGCCGTCTCCTTCTCGGAGAACCCCGAGGGACTCGGCTTCCCGAACGTGTACGACCGGGTGTGGGATCCGTTCTTCCGCGCGTGCGAGGAGACCGGGACCGTCGTCAACCTGCACGTCGGGTCGTCAGGCGCCACCGCGGCGGCGTCGTCCTCGTCAGCGGAGTCGGTCGCGACCGCGCTGTTCCCCATCAGCGGCATCAAGGCGCTGATCGACTGGATCTACTCCGGCGTGCCGATCCGCTTCCCCGGCCTGACCATCGCGCTGTCCGAGGCGGGGATCTCCTGGGTCCCGATGGCGTTCGAGCGGTTGATTCGCGCTCATCGCCAGTCAGGCGCCATCGGCAAGACCTGGTACGCCGACGCGCCGACCCCGCTGGAGGTCGCGCAGCGGAACTTCGTCTTCACGTCGATCGAAGACCCGTCGGGATTCCGGATGCTCGACGTCATAGGCGAGGACAGCGTCATGGTCGAAACCGACTACCCCCATTTCGACATGACCTGGCCGGCCAGCCAGGAGATGGTCCGCCACGAACTCAGTCACCTGCCGGCCGAGACCATCAGAAAGGTGTGCTACGGGAACGCGGCGCGCGTCTATCGCCATCCTGCGCCGCCGCCGGACCTGCTGGCGGCTTCGGCGGTCGGCCGGCCCGAGTAGCGGCCGCCCGTTGGTCGAAGGTCGGCTGTCCGAGACGAGAACGTCGCCCACCGCAACGTGGGTGCCGGTGACGGCGGACCTGCGGGATGGTCACAGCTCGGTCTCGGCAACTCGTGTTGATGGTACTGGGTCTTGACAATCTTCTCGCCACCCTTCACGGTGCTCCGCTAGATGGACTCGGCAGCGAGGCCGGCCGCTCGTCTTGAGGACCGGTCAGACGGGCGGCCAACGGACGACCGAGGGACGGGTGGATACCAGACGGGGTGGACGAGGCACACTCGGCCACTGGCGTGTGGCGCCCAACGAGGTCCGCCGGCATGGCGGCGTCAGCATGAGGGAGAACTGATCAGTGACAATGAACACCAACGTCTCGGCCAACGCGCAGGAAAGGTCCGGCCGTCGTCGCCGGACGAAGAGACTGGCGACGGTTTCGGCCCTCTTGGCCGTGCCGGTCATCGTCGCGGCGTGTGGGAGCAGCGACAACAGCGGAGGTAGCAACTCGGGCGCTGCGGTCGCGCCGCTCGTCTTTGCCAACGCGTCGTACGACGTCTCCCAGGCGCTGATCTACGTCGCGCAGTACGGCGGCTACTTCAAGCAGCAGGGCGTCGACGTCACCGTCAACATGGTCGGGTCGGCGGTCGCCACCAGCCTCACCAGCGGACAGGCTGACATTGCCGGATCCGGTGGGTCGCAGGCCTTCGCGATCACCAACCAGGGCAAGGACACAACTCAGCTCTTCTGGACGCTCAGCGGCAAGGCTGTCGGCTTCATGATCGCCAAGGCGGAGATCAAGTCGCCGACCGAATGCAAGACGCTTGTCACCTCGGTTCCTGGTGGGTCCGCCTATGGTTGGGCTGTGGCCTACAAGAAGGCCTACAACGCCACCTACGACATCACCGGCACGGCTGACCAGACTCTGAGTGCGACCGGTGTGGCCAGTGGCAAGTTCGACTGCGCTGCCAACACGATCGGGCAGTTCAGCCCGTCGGTGAATGCGGGCAAGGCCCACTACATCGTCGACCCCCGCGACCCGAATTCGCTGCCGGAGGCGGCCCGGAACCTCGAGAACCTGGGCACGTCGTACTTCGCCATGAAGAACACGATTGCCAGCAAGCGGGAGTCGGTCGTCCGCTTCATCAAGGCGATCAACCAGGCGGTCGAGTACGTGAAGACGCACACGCCGGAAGAAGTCGCCGCTGTGCTGCAGAACGACACGAACTACAAGGCCATCGACAAGACGGTCCTGGCCGGGCAGATCAAGGACATCACCTTCGGCTACGCGCCCAACGGTGGTTTCATCAGCAAGGACGCATGGGCGAGCATCATCGCGTTCAACCAGGGCGCCGGGCTCACCTACCTGTCGACTACCGACCCGAAGTGGTCGTACGAGAGCAACGTCGACATGAGCTACTGGGAAGCGGCGAAGAAGTAGCCAGCCTCGCTCAATCCCGCACGACGAACGGCCCCGGTGCGCAGGCACCGGGGCCGTTCGGTCGTTCGGAGCACACAGGCGCCGGTCGATCGGCGTTCGTCACAGGCCGAGGTCGCGCCCGATGATCTCCTTCATGATCTCGTTGGAGCCGGCCCAGATCTTCGTGATGCGGGCGTCGCGCCACGCGCGCGCCACCCGGTACTCGTTCATGTAGCCGTAGCCGCCGTACAACTGCAGGCAGGCATCCATGACCTCGTTCTGGATCTCCGCGGACCACCACTTGGCCTTGGCGGCGTCGACCGCACTGAGGTTCCCCTCGGCGTGAGCCCGCACCGCGTTGTCGACGTAGGCCTGCGTGACGTCGATCTTGGTCGCCAACTCGGCGAGGACGAACTTGTTGTGCTGAAAGCTCCCGATCGGCTGGCCGAACGCCCGGCGCTCGCGCACGTACTCCAGCGTTTCGGCGAGGATCGCGGTCGCATGCGCGAGGTTGGCGACCGCTGCGCCGATCCGCTCCTGGGGCAGGCGTTCCATCATGTGGATGAAGCCGCGGTCCACCTCGCCGATCACGTCGGCATCGGTCAGCACCAGGTCGTCGAAGAACAACTCCGACGTGTCGGACTCGGCCTGCCCCACCTTGTCCAGCTTGCGCCCGCGCTGGAAACCCTTCGCGGTCGCCTCGACCGCGAACAGGGTGATGCCCTTGGAGCGTTCGTTGGGGTTGGTGCGAGCCGCGACGATGACGAGGTCGGCCGACGCGCCGTTGGTGATGAAGGTCTTCGAGCCGTTCACCACCCAGGTGTCGCCACGCCGTACCGCGGAGGTCCGCAGCGCGGCGAGGTCCGAGCCTCCGCTGGGTTCGGTCATCGCGATCGCGGTGACGAGTTCGCCCGTGCAGAAGGCCGGCAGCCACCGCTGTTTCTGATCCTCGGTGCCGAGTTCGACCAGGTACGGGGCAACGACGTCGAAGTGGATGCTGACACACGACGCGAGGCCGGGGGTCACTCGTGCCAGTTCCTCGTTGAGTATCGCGTTGAAGCGGTAGTCGTTCGCCCCCATACCGCCGTACTGCTCCGGCACGTCCAGGCTGAGCAGTCCCTGGGCGCCGAGGGCGAGCCAGAGTTCCCGGGGTAGTGCCTTGGCTGCGAAGAAACTCTCGAGGTTGGGTTCGACGTGCCGGGCGAGCGTCTGCCGCACCGAATCACGGAAGGCGAGGTGTTCCTCGCCGTAGATCTCTCGTTTCACGTTGCCTCCGTCGTACGGCGCTGGGTCGTGCTAGGGCGCTCGGTCCGCCATGGCGGACCCGGCGGCGCCAAGCCGCGGCGTCGCCCCGTCGCTGCGGCTCGACTCGGCGACCGGATCGGTTGCCGTGGGCGCCCCGGCAACCTAGCGTGACTGGTGAGCCGCACCGGCGGGCCCTCGGTGCGCGAGGCTCACCGACCGGTGACGAGGCGACCGAGATGGCTGAGGACTGCGTGCTCGTCATCACCTCGACGGTGTCGGGTGGGACGGCCGTCATCGTGCTGAGCGGCGAGATCGATCTGGCCGAAGCGCACCGCCTGGCGGACTATCTGCGCGGCTTCGCCCGACCGGAAGTCGACGACGTGATCGTCGACATGGCGGCGGTGTCGTTCGTCGACGTCGTCGGGTTGCGCTGCCTGGAGTCGGCCACGCGGTCGCTGTCGTGGGCCGGCAGGCCGATGGTGTGCCGGGACCTGGCCCGGCAACCAGCCCGCTTGGTGGTTCAGGTCCGCGGGGGCGCGCGCATCGTGTGGGCGGACTCGTTGGTCGCGGACTCCCGTGCCCGGCGCGATCCGGTCGTCGTCGACCTGCGTGGTCCGATCGGCGGGCCGGCAGGAGCCGCCGAGGTGGTCACGCCGGCGGGGCCACCCGCGTGACTGGCGGGGCAGCCGCGCGACGGTCCGGCGTCGCCGATCGCTAGGGTGGAGCCCGTTGTCGAACGCATCGCAGTCAATCCGGACTGCAGTCGGGCTCCGGTGGCGGCGCCTTCACGGTGCCCGACGTGACAAGATCACGGCCGATCGGCCGAAGACCATCGGTGTCGAGCACATGGGGCCCGCGCGTGGCCACGGCGACACTGCACGTGGAAGGTGTCGTCGTGACGTCATCCTCTGTCCAGCGAGTCGCGCTAGCCGGCGAACTCGACATCGCGTCGGTCGCCCAGATCGAGTCGACGCTGCTCGGCGCGGTATCGCCCGACCTGACCACCGACCTGGTGGTCGACCTGGCTGCCGTGACCTTCATGGACTCGTCGGCCCTCGGCGCGCTGGTGCACGTCAACAAGGCGCTCACCGCGGGCGGCGGGACGATGCGCCTCGCCAACGCGGGCGGTGCCGTGCTGCGGGTTCTCGAACTGGCCGGCCTCCTCGACGTCCTGCGGGTGGACCGGCCGTCCCACGACGACCGATGAACGTCTGGCGCTGACCCAGCCCGTCAGCCGTCCAGCAGGGCGGTCGCCAACTCGATCTCCTGCCGCAGCAGACCGTCCGGTGCACTGCGCAGCAGACTCCAGCGCGAGACCGCGCCGTCGGGTCCGCGCACGGAGCCGTGCTGCAGCGCGGCGGTGATCGTCATCCGTACCGAGTCCTGCTGATCCGGTTCGGTCGCGAACACCGTCCGCACCACCAGGCCGTCCGGTCCCAGGCCGGTCGCGGTGTGGTGCGGGGCCACCGGGCA
Source organism: Actinomycetota bacterium (assembly GCA_004297305.1). NCBI lineage: Bacteria > Bacillati > Actinomycetota > Actinomycetota bacterium. The sequence goes on along the minus strand of SCTR01000011.1, from coordinate 34,520 downwards.
CCGGCCGTCGTGGTCGAAGCTGCCGCACAACGCCACCGTGATCGCCGCGCCCGGGCCCGCCTCGTCGGCGCCTGCGTCGAGAACCACGACGGATTCCTGGACGAAGACCTCCCGCCCCTGCCCGGCCTCCCGCCCCTGCCCGGCCTCCCGCCCCTGCCCGGCCGGTATGTCGTTCACCGTCGTCCCCGGATCCGGTCGCGCAGCGGCCGGCCGTCGGGGTCGTACAGCAGGCGATACAGCGGCACCGCCCACAGCCGGTCCTTCCGCGCGATCGCCACGTCGCGATGGGGGCGGAGGCGCCCGGCGGGCCGCTCGCCCACGCAGCCGCCGTCGTACCAGTCCTGCAATCGCTGCGCGGACGTCGCGATCGCCGCCACGGCGTCCGCCGGATCGATCAGCTCGTCCAGTTCGTCACCGACGTCGAGGTGCTCGCTCAGCAGCCGCAGGCGCAGGTCGCGGGCGAATCGGCGGGCTCCGTCGCCGCTGCCGGGTGCGTCGACCGGCTCTCGCCCGTCGCGTTCTTCGTCGAGGATGGCGATGGACAACTCGCTGTCGTGCGTCCACGAGCGACGGTTCAGATTGTCCGACCCGATCATCGCCCACACGTCGTCGATCACGACGACCTTCGCATGAACGTAAACCGGTGTGCCGGAGTTGTTCTCGACGTCGTAGATCGCGAACCGGTCGCCCCCGGCCGCGCGGCAGCGGCGTACCGCCTCGTCACGGCCCACCAGCGCGGGGGGACGACCCACCCGGCCGTCCTTGTCCGGGTAGCGCGGAACGACGACGACGACGTGGAGTTCGGGGTTGTCACGAAGTGCAGAGGCGATAACCCAGGCGACGTCGGCGGACCACAGATACTGGTCCTCCAGGTACACCAGCCGGCGGGCCCGGGAAAACGCCTTGCGGTACGCCCGGGCGATACTGCGCTCGCCGTGCGGCGCGAACGGATAGCGGCGCAACCGCGCCGGGTAGGTCCGCAGGACCTGGACCGCAGCGGTTCCCGGCCGTTGGGTCGGTTCGGGCAATGCGTCGGGCAGTGGCTCGGTGGTCGTGGCTCCCATGTGATACGTCCGGTCGTACAGCTGGCGCACCGGGCTCGGCAGATCCAGTACCGAACTGCCGTACCAGCGTTCCCGGAAGGTGTGTTCCAGGTCGTGGACCGCCGGTCCGCTGACCTCCGCCTGGATGTCGTGCCACGGCGGCCGGTCGCCGTACTCCGCAGGAAACTCCGCCATCGCCTGCGGGTCACCAAGGTGACTACCGCCGTCGTGACGGCTGTATCCCAGGTCGATCCCGCCGACGAAACCGACATCGGTGTCCGGCCGTTGCGGGCGGCGTATGACGACGAGTTTCTGGTGGTGGCTGCCGGCCCGGCGGGTTCGCGAATCCAGCAGAACCTGCCCGCCGTGGTCGCGGATATGGCGGACGAACTCGGCGTTGGTTTCCTCGGTCTGCCGCAGCCACCGGGGGTGCGATCGCCACAGCAGGCCGAACACGTGAACGCCGCGCTCGGCCGCGGCCGCCAGTACGGTCCCGACCTCGGTGCCGGGGCCGGCGAGCCGCTCGGTGAGGTCACCGCAGAAATCCAGGAAGTAGATGTGATCTCCCGCGGTGGTGTCGCTCAGCTGTTGGCAGAGCCGGGGAAAGTACGTCGCGCCGTCGATCAGCGCGGTCACGGCGTTGCCGGTCGAATGGTCGCGCAGGTCGGTAGCGGGGTTGCCACGCTGCTGCCCGCGCAGGAACCACCGGGCCACCGCGGGATCGGCTGTAGGCGGCGTTCGGGCGTCCTGGTGCAGCGGGTCGTCGGGAGCTGCCGCGGGGATCACAGCGGGATTATGGGGTCCCGGATGACGGGCGCTGCCGGCCACCGCCGTGACCCTCGCTTGGGTGGCCGTTTCTGGCGCGGCCCCGCCGGGTAGGCCGCAGCCGCGAGGCCCGCTTCCGGAGGCGTCAGCCCCGGCATCAGGCCTCGGCGCCGCGAAGCGCGGCCCAGGTGCACAGGGAGGTCCGGTGTCCGTTCTTGGCGCTCTGCGGCGCCGATCCGGCGCCGCGGCGACGGCAGGCGCAGCCCTCGCCACCGTGGCCGGCGCCGCGGGGGATGCCGCGGCCACCGTGGCCGCCGGCGTGGATTCGGTGGGCGACTCACGCGCGATCGGGTGGGCAGCGCGGGCCGGGCTGGTGGCCCGCGGCGTCGTGTACCTGCTGCTGGGACTGCTCGCGCTACTCGTCGCGCGTGGCGCGGCGGTCGAGGTGGACCAGAAGGGCGCGCTGGCCGAGGTCGTCGAACGGCCTTTCGGGGGGTTCGTCGTCGGCGCGATCGCCGTGGGGTTGGCGTGCTACGCCGCGTGGCGGCTGTCGGAGGCCGCCACCGGCGTCGACGGTGAGCCGGGCACCGGTCCCCGGCTCAAGTCGTTGATCCGGGGGGTGTTGTACGCCGGGTTCGCCGTCACCGCTGTGGTCGTGCTGCTCGGCTCCACGTCGTCGCAAGCGGCTGACCAGGCCACGCTGTCCGCGCGGCTGATGCAGTCGGAGGCCGGTCGATGGTTGGTGATCGCCGTCGGCGCCGCGGTCGCCGTCACCGGTGTCATCCAGGTCGTCGAAGGAATCCGCTCCCGCTTCATGCGCTACTTCCCGGCCGGCGCGATGCGGCCGACTGTCCGTCGTACCGTGCACCGCCTCGGGCAGGTCGGAACGATCGCTCGCGGCCTGGTCTTCATGCTGGCCGGCGGGCTCGTCTGCGTCGCGGGCTGGACGTACGACGCGAGCCGCGCCACCGGCCTGGACGGCGCGATGCGGACACTGCTGGAGCAGCCGTACGGCGGCGCGCTGCTGGTCCTCGCGGCGCTGGGACTGATGGCCTTCGGCTGCTACGGCCTGGCCGAGGCGCGGTACCGCCGTGTCTGAGGCGCCGGTGGGGTCATTGCCCGGGGGGACGACCGGGGCGACCGGTGGCAGCGCCGGGGCGGTTGGCCGTGCGACCGGGGCGCCTGGTGGTGCGGCGCCCGACGCGGTGCCGGCCCGGCGCCACCGCCGACTGCCACCGGGATCTCGCCGCGTCGTCGTGGGTCTGGCCGTCGGGGCAGTCAGCACGACACTGCTGCTGCTGATCCTCGGCACCGTGGTCACGTCGGCGTTCAGCCACCCCGACGAATCCTGGGACGGCACGGTCCTGCGCTGGCTGGCCGAGCACCGCACCGCGGTCCTGGACTGGGGCTCGGCCACCGGCAGCGCCCTGGCCAATACCCAGACGGTCGTCGCCGTCGGGCTGGTCGCCTTCGTCGCGCTGCGGCTGTGGCTCGGGCGATGGCGGGAGTCGTGGCTGATCGCTGCTGCCGTCCTCGGCGAACTGTGGATCTTCCTCGTCGTGACGGCGGTGGTGGAGCGGGCGCGACCCGATGTGGCCCAACTGGACGCCGCGCCGCCGACGTCGAGCTTCCCGTCCGGCCACACCGCAGCCGCCGTGGCGCTGTACGGCAGCCTGGCGCTGGTGATCATGGTGCGGCTCGGCGCGGCGAATCGGCACCGGTGGTGGCTGCTGGTGTTGTTCGCCGTGCCGGTGATCGTCGGCGCCGCCCGGTTGTACCGCGGCATGCACTTCCTGAGCGACGTCGTCTGCGGGCTGCTCGGCGGCGCCCTGTGGCTCGCGGTGGTGATGGTCGCGTTCGGTGCCGTGCTGCGCCCCGAACCCATCGCGGGAGAGGGATCGGCAAGTCCGAGCCGGTCGGGCAGTCGGCCGCCAGGCCCGGGGACCGCAAGTCGTGAACCCGCGGCGGAGGAGTTCCGATGACGACGGAGTTCCGATGACGGCGGCGGACGGTCCGCGGGTCGCCGTGGTGGTCAAGCCGGCGGACGATCCGCAGCAGCGGGCCGAGCTCGCCGCGGCGTTGTCGGCCGCCGGGCTGACGGTCATGGGCTGGTGGGAGACCACGGCCTCTCAGCCGGGTACCTCGCAGGCTAGGGCGGCCGTGGCAGCCGGCGCCGATCTCGTCGTCGTGCAGGGCGGCGACGGCACGGTCCGCAGCGTCGCCGCGGCTCTGCTGGGCACCGACGTCGCCCTCGCCCTGGTACCGGCCGGGACGGGAAACCTGCTGGCCCGCAACCTGGGAATCCCGGCGCAGCCAGCGGCGGCGGCTGCGCTCGCGGCAACCGGCGCGCGACGGCGTATCGATGTCGTTGAACTGGACGACGAGCCGTACCTGGTGATGGGCGGCTGCGGCTTCGACGCGCGGATGTTCGCCGCCACGTCCCCCGCGCTCAAGCAGCGGGCCGGGTGGCTCGCGTACGTCGTCGCCGGGCTGCGCGCGCTGCGCTCCCCGGCCGTCGGGGTCCGGCTCGAATCCGACGGCCGGATCGCCCGTACCCGGGCTACCGGGGTGGTGGTGGGCAACGTCGCCTCGCTCACCGGCGGCGTCGCCTTGCTGCCGGACGCGCGACCCGACGACGGGCTGCTCGACGTCGCCGTCCTGACCGCCGCCCGGCCGCGTGAGTGGCTGGGGCTCGGGTGGCGCCTGCTCGCCCACCGGCCGCCCACCCGCGGGCAGTTGCGGCGGTTCACCGGCCACGCCGTCGACGTCGTCTGGGACGTCGATCAGCCGGCTCAGGTCGACGGCGACGTCATCGCCAGCCGCCGTACGGCGCGATTCCGCGTACGGCCGCAGGCACTTACGGTGTGTGTGCCTCGGTGACGTCACCGCGGGCAGCCGCGAGCGTCCCGGCGGGGTCGATCCCTTCGGTGAGCGGATCGTGGGGGGCACGGCCGACCGATCGCCGCCACGACTCGAAGGCGATCGACGTCGCGGCCAGCCACCCGACGCCGATCAGCACGCCGGCGACGACATCGCTGACGTAGTGCACTCCCAACCCCACTCGGGCGAAGCAGATCAGCGCGATCAGCACCGCGCCGACGACGACGGCCACCCGCCGGCCGCCCGGTTGCAGCAGCGGGAAGCCGAGGAGCAGCAGGACGCCGACGGCCACCGTGATCGACAGCGCGTGGCCCGAAGGGAACGAATAGCCGCCGGCGCTGGCCACTGCCTCCGGCAGGATCGGTCGGGCCCGCTGGACGGCCTCCTTCAGGATGATGTCGAGGACGCCGCCGCCGAGCACGGTGATGGCGGCCCACCAGGCGAGCCGTACCTGGCCGCGCAGCAGCAGCATGACGACGACCAGTCCGAGGTACGCGCGCAACGCCCAGGGGTGCAGCACGTCACTGGCGAACTGCAGGACCGTGACCGCGGTCGGCGTCTGGATCGCCCAGCGATGCAGGCCCTCGGCCACACCGTTGTCCAGGTCGCCGATCGGTCCCCAGCCGTGGGTGGCGGCGTACCCCAGCACCGTCACCGGGACGGCGACCACCACGGCGACCCCGGCGGCCAGCGCGAGCCGGGGGCTGAGTTGGCGACGCAGCACGACCGCGACCGGAGGGCTCACGGTCGCCCTTCTACCCGCTGCGCGCGACGATCATCCGGCCCACGCTGCGGGAATGCCCCGAAGGATCGAACCTGAAGGCACGAACCGGCAGTGACGGAACCGGCAGTGACCGAAGCGGCCGGCACCGCACCGCAGCGATCGAACCGGCAAGGGTCGAACCGGACGGCCCCGAAGCGGGCGCGGCCGACCTGAGCGAGGGGAGTGGACAGGGATGAGGCTGGGGCTGCACTACTGGTCGTTCAGCACGCCGCCGGACGCGGCGACGATCGCTCCCGTGCTGGCCGAGACGGCGGTGGTCTGCGAGCAGTCCGGAGTGGCGTCGTTCACCGTGATGGATCACTACTTCCAGATGGACGCCGTCGCGGCTGCATCCGAGCCGATGCTGGAGGCGTACACGACCTTGGGCTATCTGGCGGCTGCGACGCAGCGGATGACGCTGGGAGTGCTGGTCACCGGCGTGACGTACCGGCACCCCGGCTTGCTGGCGAAGATCGTCACGACGCTGGATGTGTTGTCGGCCGGTCGCGCCCGGCTCGGAATCGGAGCCTCCTGGTACGAGCGGGAGCAACGTGGCCTCGGCGTCCCCGTGGTCCCGGTCGCCGAGCGGTTCGAGCGACTGGAGGAGACGCTGCAGATCTGCCGCCAGATGTGGAGCGACGAGGACGGGCCCTTCACCGGTCGGCACTACCAGCTGGCCGAGACCCTGTGCCGGCCGGTGCCGCTCAGCCGGCCGCATCCGCCGATCATGATCGGCGGTGCCGGTGAGCGTCGCACGTTGCGGCTGGTCGCGCAGTACGCCGACCTGGGCAACGTGTTCGGGACCGGCGTCGCTGCGGTGTCACACAAACTCGACGTCCTGCGGCGTCATTGCGACGACGTCGGCCGCGACTACGAGGACATCGTGAAGACGGTGCTGATGACCCGGCCCGCTCTCGTCGACGTCGACGCATGGCTGGCCGAGGTCGCCGGCTACGCCGACCTCGGCGTTGCCGAGGTGATGGTGATGCCCGACCGCCATCCGGTGGAGTTCGCCGAACAACTCGCCACCCGCATCATCCCGACACTCGAGTCGATGTGACCGAGTTCGATGTGACCGAGTTCGCCGTGACCGAGTTCGCTGTGACCGAGTTCGCTGTGACCGAGTTCGCTGTCACTGAGTTCGAGGTGACGATGTGACTCAGCTCGACGTGTGCTGGGCGTGACACAACCGCACGGCCGGACGATCCACCTAGCGGCGCGGCAGCGCCACGGCCCAACGTGAGACCTTGGCGTGACCGCGCTTGAGCTTGACGGACTTCGTCCACGTCACGCCACCGCCCTTGGCCGTCACGAGCAACGTGCCCGGCAGCCGGAACGAGCGCACCTGGATCTTGCCGTACGTGAAGCCCTTCCCGCCGAACGAGGCGAGCGTGCTTGCCTTGGGCGAGAGGCGGAGTGCGGCGACGACGCCGTCGGCGAACGATTGCCCGTACGACCGGGAGGCGATGGCGTTGAAGGCTCGCTTGTTCTTGCGTGGGCTGAGCAGCACTGAGGCCGGCGGAATGACCGCACCCGGCGCGGCGTAGGCGGCGACCTCGACGCCGCCGGTGGAATCCGACACGCGGGTCAGCCGACCCTGACCGTCGGCGTGGATCGTCACCGTGACCGACCCGGTCTTCTTCGCTGCCTCGACGGGATCGGACGAGAGTGCCCCGGCGGGCACGACGAGGGTGGTGGTCACCGCGTCGACGACCTGGCCGGCGGTGGCGACCGCGACGAGCTGGCGTCCCAGCCGGTACGGACTGCTGGCCGTAAGAATCTGATCGAACGAGGCCGTCGAGGGGATGCTGCTGACGACCAGGGACGTCGGCTTCACGCCGATGCGCTTGAGCACCTTGCGTTGCTTACGGTCCAGCGGCGCGGGCGGGGTCAGCAGGAAGGTCGCAGAACTCGCGCGGGCCACCGAGCCCAGCGGCAGGAAGATCGTCGTCGCGCCGCCACCCTTGGCGAGGATCGATCCGGGCAGGCGCAGGATCGATCCGTCGGACGACTGCTGGACGACGAGGGACGCGCCCGAGCCGCCGGCGCTGAGGGTGGTCGCTCCGGTGACCGATTCGGTCTGCTCGGCCAGCGTCGCTGCGGTGAGGACGGCGCCCTTGGCCACTGCCAGGTCGGAGGCGGCGTCGGCACGGGCCGGGGCAGCGGTGGCGACCAGGGTGCCGACGGCGAGGGCGACGCCCAGCCCGCCGGCGATGGCGCGGCGCGCCGGGCGTGTGGTGGTGTCACGTGTCGTGGTCACGGAGTCCCCCGTCTGTCAGTGGCGACGCCCCCGATGAGCGCCAACGATGCTCGTATGACGTTAAGCCAAGCCCCCGACAACGGCCCGCCAGCCGCCCCGAATGGACGCACCCGCCCGGGTGACGACGGGGCTGGCGCTGCTTTCTTCGCCGGCGCTGCGCTACGCCGCCGCTGCCTTCTTGTCCGGCACTGCCTTCTTGGCCGACTTCTTTGCCGGCGCCGCCTTCTTCGGAGGCAGCGTCAGGCGAAGCGGGCCCAGCACGGCCTTGCGGCCCGAGAGGGTCACGGTGTCGGTCCACGTCACCTTCGCCGCACTGCTGCTGAACACAATCCGGGTCCCGAGGACGGTCGCCTTCAGCCGCTGCTTACCGCGCCCGAGCTTGGCTGCGATCTGACGCAACGTGGCGATGTCGGGGTCGCGGGCCAGGGTGCGGCGAGCGCTGGTGGCCGCGCTGCGCACCTGGTCGGCGGCAAACAGGACGGCCTGGATCCGGCTGCTGCGCCGTACCGGAACCCACAGCGACGGCGGCGGCAGCACGGCGTTCGGCGCCGCGTAGGCGATGACCTCGATGCTCTGGGGTGAGCCCACGATCAGCTCGTAGGACACCCTGACGACCCGTCCGGCGCCGTCGAGTCCGACGGTCACCGGGATGTTCCCGACCAGGGCAGGGGTGTAGAGGCCGCCCAGAATCGTCGTCATGAAGGTGGCGTACGGGATCTCCAGCTGGACCGACGTCGCGGAGTCGACCCGGCCGGCGACCGCCTTGTCGACCAGGTCGCGGGCGAATCGGTAGGGGCTGCCCTGGGTGAGCAGTCGTGCACCGGGGAAGCCGACTGCGGCGCCGCCCAGGACCAACCACTGCTTCCGCTTGACTCCGAAGTGCCGCAGGACCTTGCCGAAGGCGTTCCGGTATGGACCTGTCAGTGCCGCGACCGGGTAGTACCCGCGGAACCCGGACGCCGCGTCCAGCGACAGCACGGACCCCCGCGACGCCAGCACGGTGCCGTCGGGGGAGATCTGCAGGTCGCTGGAGCCGACCGTGATCCCACCCAGTCCGAATTGCGATCGGACGGTGCTGCCGGTCGTGGCCTCCAGCGTCGCGGCCAGGTCGATGCCGTTGCGAACCGTTGCCTGGGCGGTCACCAGGTCCGAGGCGGCGTCGGCCCGCGCCGGCAGCGACAACGCGGTGCCGGTGAGCAGTAGCGCCGTCCCGAGCACCAGACCGATGCGCAGCGTCGAGCGAAGCGGTGCGAAACCCATGATTCCCCCTCAGTGCCCGGCGACGACGCAACCCTCGGTGGCGTTCATCTCATCGGGCGCGACGGCACCGTACCTGCTGCGGCTCCCGCCCGGGTCGTCCGGACACTCCGAATGACGTAACCCGTTCGGACGGGGTCAGCCGACGACCGGCCCATCAGGTGTCCGGGTTCCACGGCTGCGGGGCGAGCCGCCAGGCGCGAACCGCACCGACGATACCGGCGGAGTTCGGTACGACGACGACGTCGTCTCCCATGTCCGCCAAGGCATCCGGCAGGATCCGGCGGCTGTTGCCACCGCCGAGATAGAGCCGGTCCCACAGGAACATCGGACGCAGCGCGGCCACCATCCGCAGTACCCGGCGCGACCAGAACGCGTTGCCCAACCGCCGCCGTTCCCGTTCCCCGACATACCTGTCGTAGAGCTGCCCCCAGCGCGTGGTCGCCTGCGACAACTCCAGATGCGGGGCGAGCCGGCCGTCGTCGAAGGTGGCGCAACCGAGGCCGGTGCCCAGCGTCAGGACCAGTTCCAGACCTGTTTCGGCGATGACGCCGGCGCCGTGAACTTCGGCGTCGTTGAGTACCAGCGCGGGCAATCCGAGGGCAGTGCTGACCCCGGCCCGGGCGTCGTAACCGGACCAACGGCGCAGCAGTGGTGGATCGATTCGGCTGCGTGGTCCCGATCGGGTGACGTAGTGGGGAGTGGTGACGACGACGCCGTGCCGGATCATGCCGGGCATTCCGACGGTGACCCGCTGCGCAGCGGGCAGGGTGCCGGCGATGTCGACGAGCAGGTCGAGCAGTCGCTCCGGGGGCAGCGGGTACGGCGTCGGCACCCGGATCGGCTTGGCCTGCATGGCGCCGTCGGCGTCGAGCACCGACGCTTTGATTCCGCTACCACCGCAGTCGATTCCGAGTGTCGCACCGGAGAGGACCGGGATCGGTGTCGCCATCGGCCCTCCCGCTGGTCGGCCCTCGGGCGCGGTGACGTCCGCGGGCGACCCTACCGGCGGGTCGGGCCGTGGCAGGGTGTGCCGCAGCGGCGGGAACTGGAGTGGCGATGGGCAGACTGCCGGGATCCGCGGCCAGCCGATCCGGGCTGTCCGCGGTGATCCGCAGCCCGCTGGTGTGGGTGCTCGGCCTGGCGGCGATCTTCGACGGCCTTGCCGACAACCCGGTTCACGCCGTGGTGCTGGGTGGGGCGGCGGTCCTGGTCGGACGCGACGCCGCTGCCGCTGACACCGTCGAGCAGATCGGCGCGCCGTTGCTCGGCTCGCGACGCCGGGCGCTGACGATCGGGATCGGACTCGGCGTCGTCGGCTACGCCGTCGTGGTCGGCAGTGCCGAGCGCTATTCCTGGCCGCCGACTGTCGCGGTCGCGCTGCTCGGCGCGGCCGCCATCGCGCTGGCGTGGCGGCGTCCGCTGGTCGAGCGGGTCTGTCCGCCGCCGGTCTCGCGTGCCACCGTGCTGGCCTGGTCGGCCGTCTTCGTCACCGCGGCAGTGTGGGAGCTGCAGGCGCTGTTCCAGCAGCCGACGCTGCAGCAGGGGTCAGCGGATCACCCGACCCTGAGTGTGCTGGCCGACGAGCTGCTGCACTACCCCGTCGTGCGCGTGGTCGCCCTGGCCGGCTGGCTGGCGCTGGGCTGGTTCCTCTTGTCGCGCATACCGTCCCGGGTGCCGCCCATCGATCTCGGCCCGGACCGCGGCGGCGCGGCATGAGCTGGCGCGCCGTCACCATCGGTGGATACCTGGTCGTCGCGCTGGCGGGGCTGGTCCTTGCCGTACTCGCCCGCAGGCCGGCGAGCCGGGTCGAACGCCTGCCGATCGTGTTGTCCCGCATCATGCGCACCCGCGGCGGCCGCGTGGCCGTGCTGGCTGCCTGGGCATGGCTGGGGTTGCACTACTTCGCCCGGTGACGCCTCGACCGGCTGCCACGACGTCCTTGCCGAGCGCGGGTGCGCACTGCCGTCATGGGCCACACTGCCGACGTGCACGAGCTGCTGGAGGTCCTGGGACTCCTTGTGGTGGTCACCGCCGTCGGCGGCGTGGCACGCCGGTACGGGCTGTCCTCCCCGCTGCTGCTGGTCGTCGTCGGAGTTGCCGCCTCGTTCGTCCCCGGAATCCCGTCGTTCGAGCTGTCCGCGGAGTTCGTGCTCATCGTGGTGCTGCCGCCGCTGCTGTACTCCGCGGCGCTGGGCAGTTCGTTGGTCGGCATCCGTGCCAACCGGCTCACCATCGGTCTGCTCAGCGTGGGGTATGTCGCGTTCTGCACCCTCGTCGTCGGCCTCACCGTCCACGCGATCGTGCCGGGTCTGCCGCTGGCTGCGGCGTTCGCTCTCGGCGCCGCCGTGGCGCCGGCCGATGCCGTCGCGGCGACCGCGATCGGTCGCCGGTTGCGGCTGCCGAACGGCCTGCTCACCGTGCTCGAGGGGGAGAGCCTGCTCAACGACGCCACCGCGATCACGCTGCTGCGCGTGGCGGTGGCCGCGGCACTCACCGGCGGCTTCTCCTGGCTCGAGGCAGCCGGCCGGCTGACCTGGGCCAGTGTCGGTGGGGTGGCCATCGGCCTGGTCGTGGCGGTGCTGGTCAGCTGGGTACGACGACGGCTGGACGACCCGGTGGTGGAGACCTCGCTGTCGCTGCTGACGCCGTTCATCGCGTTCCTGCCCGCCGAAGAGGTCGGGGCCTCGGGTGTGGTCGCGGTGGTGACGACCGGCCTGGTCCTCGGCCACCGGTCAGCGGAACTGCTGGGGTCCGCCGCCCGGCTGCAGGCGCAGTCGGTGTGGCGCACCATCGACTTCATCCTCGAGGGGACGGTCTTCGCTCTCATCGGGCTGCAGCTGCGCTCGATCCTGGTCCGGCTGGGCGACTACACCCCGGCGGACCTGCTGCTGTACGCCGTGGTGGTCTGCTCGGTGGTCATCGTCAGTCGTTTCGTCTGGGTCTTCGGTACGGCGTACGCCGGCGGACTGCTGCGGGCCAGCCGCCCGGACCGCCGCTGGCGCGAGTTGGTCGTGGTGTCCTGGGCGGGGATGCGCGGCGTGGTGACGCTGGCTGCCGCGGCGTCGATCCCGCTGACCGTCGACACCGGCGAGGCGTTCCCGCAACGCGACCTCATCGCGTTCCTGGCGTTCTGTGTCATCGCCGTCACGTTGCTCGGCCAGGGTTTCACGCTGCCGCCGCTCATCCGATGGTTGAATATCCGGCGGGACGAGACCCAGGACCGGCTCGCCGAGGCCGAGGCGGCCCATCTGGCCGCCGAACAGGCCGCGCTTCGACTCGAGGAGTTGCTCGAGGCCGAAGGTGCTCTGCCGCACGGTGTCGCGGACCGCCTGCGACAGGCCACCCAGTCGCGTTCGCTGGGCGCCTGGGAGCGACTGGGTGGACCGGGCCCGGAGACCCCGAGTGCGGCGTACCGGCGGCTCCGGGTGGCGATCCTGCAGGCCGAACGTGCCGCGCTGGTCGCGATGCGGGACGACGGGCGGATCGACGACGACACGCTGCGGACCCTGCAGCGCGAGGTCGACCTGGAGGAGACGCTGCTGGGCGACCAGTAGCGGTCGGTCCGGCCCGGCGCGGTCAGCCGGTCTGGTGGTCGATGAAGCACCAGCGCCAGGACTCGCCGGGCTGGAAGCTGCGCATCACCGGATGGCCGGTCGCGGTGAAATGGGCGGTGGCGTGCTGGTGCACCGACGAATCGCAGCAGCCCACGTGCCCGCAGGTCAGGCACAGTCGCAGATGGACCCAGGAACTGCCCAGCTGCAGGCACTCCTCGCAGCCGTCGGGGGTGAGCGGTTCGACGTGGTCGGGCGCGGCGGCCAGATGCGTGCAGTCAGCCATCCGCCGAGGATGACGGGTCGCCCGGCCGGCGCCTGCACGGGGGTCGGCGTACGCCGGGCGTCCCCCGACAGCCCGCCCGTGGGCCTTCTGCCCGCGGCCGCTCGCCCCTAGCCTGGTGCGGTCGCGCCGGACGTCATCCGGCGCCCCGTCCAGGTACGGGAGGCTGACCCATGTTCATGCAGATCATCCAGGGCAAGGTGCGTGACACGGCGGCCGCACAGGCCTGCCTCGACCGGTGGATGCTCGAGCTCGCACCCGGGGCCACCGGGTGGCTCGGCACGACCCACGGTTTCACCGACGACGGCACGCTGATCGCCGCAGTCCGCTTCGATTCACGAGAGTCCGCGCGTACCAACAGCGAACGGCCCGACCAGTCCGCCTGGTGGGAGGACATGGCGACCTGCTTCAGCGAGGGCGCCACGTTCCACGACTGCGACGACGTCCAACTGTTGCTCGGCGGAGGTACGCCGGATGCCGGCTTCGTCCAGGTGATCCAGGGCAGGGTGCGTGACCGGGCCCGCGCCCAGGCGATTCTGGACCAGTCGGCCCAGATGCTGCACGACCACCGGCCCGACGTCCTGGGCGCGACCATTGCGGTGGACGCCGACGGCATCTTCACCGAGACGGTCTGCTTCTCCTCGGAACCCGCTGCGCGAGAAGGGGAAGCCAAGCCGATGCCGCCGCAGTTGCGGGACATGATGGCCGAGGAGATGTCGTTGCTGGACGACGTCGCGTACTTCGACCTGCGCCATCCGACGATGTCGGGGATGCGCGGATAGCAGCACCCCGCTCGCCCTGCCGCTGACCGACCGTGGGGAAATCCCGCCGACGCCGCAGCGCCGGAGATTTCCCCACGGTCGTCGTCAGGCGCGCGGTTCTGCCACGATCGGCCGGCGGCCCGGGACACCGAACCGAGGTTCGCGCCGAGGCCAGCGGAGGCGAGTTCGTGGACGACGGGATCACTGTCACACTCGATGGCGTCCTCGGGCTCGCCGTCCTCATCGCCTTCCTCGTCGTGGTCGGTCTGATCGCGGGTCGGATCCTCGGTGTGCGGCGGGGCTTCTGGCGGGCGACGCTCGCCGGCCTGGTCGGCTTCTTCGCCGGCCAATGGCTCATCAACATGCAGTACGAGAACTCCACCGAGGCCGATTTCAACGATCTGGGCGACCTCGGCCGGCTGGGTGTGGGTTTCGTCGGCTACGTCCTGCTCGTGACGATGCTGGCCAGCATCGTCATCGACGTGATCGCCCGGCCCCGCGGTGGCGATCGACGGCGCCGGTGGCCGCGGCCGATCAAGGCGGTACGCCGGCGCTGGCAGGTGGTCACCCGGCTGCGGCAGATCGTGGGTGCCGCGCGCCGGCACGGCTTCGCCGGGCGTCGATACGCCTCCCGTGCCGCGCTGGCGACCCCGGAAGGTGCCCGGGCGCTGCGGGCCACTCTCGAGGACTGCGGCGGGATGTTCGTGAAGTTCGGGCAGATCGCGTCGACCCGCGAAGACCTGTTGCCTGCCACCGTGACCGAGGAACTCGGCCACCTGCGGACAGCCGCACCGGGCCTGCCCGCCGCGGTCGTCACCGAGATCGTCGAACAGCAGACCGGACGACCTGCCGCGGCGACCTTCGCGACCTTCGCCGCCGAGCCGTTGGCCGCTGCCTCCATCGGGGTGACCTACCGCGCCACGCTGGCCGGCGGACGCCGGGTGATCGTGAAGATCCGCCGACCCGACATCGAGGACATCGTCGACCGGGACGCGCGGGTATTGCGGTGGGGCGCAGCCCAGTTGGAGCGACGTTCCGAAGGGGCTCGCTCACTCGGCATCCGCGACCTCGCCGACGAATTGGTCAGCGGGATCGCCGCCGAACTGGACTTCCGTACCGAAGCCGCCAACAACGCGGCCATGCGGCGGGCGGTCCCGGGCGGGCACGGCGTCGAGGTGCCCCTGGTCCACGCCGACCTGACGACCCGGTCGATGCTGGTCATGGACGAGGTCGACGGCCGGCCGGTATCGGATCCGGCGGCCTTGCGGGCCAGCGGCATCGCCCGCCCCGTGCTGGCCGACCGGTTGTTCCGGGCCTTCCTCGAACAGGTCCTCACCGCCGGGGTGTTCCACGCCGACCCCCATCCCGGCAACGTCCTGGTCGACGCCGAGGGCACGCTGTGGTTCATCGACTTCGGTGCTGTCGGGCAACTGGATCCGGTCACGCTGGACGGCCTGCAGCAACTCGCGCTGGGCTTCATGCTGGCCGACCCCTCGATGCTGGCTCGTGCCCTGCGCCGGCTGGCCGGCCCCGACGGCGACGCGCTGGACATGCGGGCCATGGAGTTCGAGCTGTCCAGCGTGCTGACTCGAGTGCAGGGCGGCGGGTTCGACCCCGCGGTGTTGCAGCTGGTCGTCCACGTGCTGGCAAGGCACGGTGTGAAGGCGCCGCGGGCGCTGACCGTGCTGGGCCGGGCCATGCTCACCCTGGACGGCACGTTGCGGATCATCGATCCGGGGTTCCGGATGGTGGAGCGGGCGACCGAGACGATCAGGGAGTTGCCCGAGGCGGGCGTCGGGTCGCTCAAGGAGCGGCTGACCCACGAGGCGATGCGGGCCCTGCCCGCCGTCCGCAGCATGCCGCAACTGGTCGAGGACATCGCGCTGCAGACGCGCAGTGGCCGGCTGGGGATCCGGGTCGGCCTGTTCGGCGGCGAGGACCGGCTCGTCCTGGACGACTGGATCGACCGGGTGCTGTTCGCCGTGGTCGGCATGGTCGGCCTGCTGTCGTCCGCGGCGCTGCTGGTGGCTGCCGGAGTGGAGGACAACGCCGACGTCGCGGTGGTGCTGCGGGCAGCCGGCTTCACCGGCCTGGTGGCGGCCACGGCGATGCAGATGCGGTCGGTCGCCCAGATCCTGCGGCGACCGCGCACGAACCGCCGTCCCTGACGGTCACCGGGGTAGGTTGCCGCTGCCCGACCCAGGCTGCCCGACCCAGGCTGCCCGACCCAGGCTGCCCGACCGAGGGGGTGAGCGATGCGGCTGGTCACACTGGCCGAGGACCGGCCCGGTGAGCGCCGCGTGGCGGTCGTGCCTGACACCGTCGGCCGGCTCGCCGGCCTGGGCTTCGACGTCGCCGTGCAGGCCGGCGCCGGCGCGGCGGCCCTGGCCACCGACGCCGCCTACGAAGCCGCCGGGGCCTCGGTGTTCCCGGCGCAGGAGGCGCCGTCGGCCGTGGCCGCCGCCGACGTCGTCGCGACCGTGCGCGCGCTGCCCGCGCCGCTCGCGGCCGCGCTGCGCCCCGGTGCGGTGAGCCTGAGCCTGCTGCAGCCGGCCGCCGACCCGCAGACGGTGCAGGCGGTCGCCGCTGCCGGCGCCACGCTGCTGTCCTTCGAACGGGTCCCCCGCATCGCCCGGGCGCAGCCCATGGACGCGCTCACTTCCCAGTCCCTGGTCACCGGGTACCGGGCGGCGCTGGTCGCCGCCGACCTGTTGCCGCGCTTCTTCCCGCTGTTCATGACCGCTGCGGGCACCATCCCGCCGGCACGGGTGCTGGTGATCGGCGCGGGTGTCGCCGGGTTGCAGGCGATCGCGACTGCGCGGCGGCTGGGTGCGGTGGTGTCGGCGTACGACGTCCGTCCGGCCAGCGCCGACGAGGTGCGATCGGTCGGGGCCACCTTCATCGATCTGGGCCTCGACGTGATCGAGGGTGCCGGCGGGTACGCGCGAGAGATGGCCGCCGAACGTGCCGCCATGCAGCAGGAACTGCTCACGCCGTACGTCGCTGCCTCCGACGTCGTCATCACCACCGCCCTGGTCCCCGGGCGCCCGGCGCCCCAACTCGTGAGCGCCGAGATGCTGGCGACCATGGCGCCGGGCACGGTCGCGGTCGACCTGGCCAGCGAGAGTGGCGGCAACATCGCCGGGTCGGTACCCGGCCAGACGGTCACCGTCGGCGGAGTCACCGTCTGGGGCGGCCGCGACGTCGCCAGCCAATTGCCGGTGCATGCCTCCCGGCTGTACGCGATGAACGTCGTGGCGCTGGCCGGGCTGCTGGTCGCCGACGGCTCCCTCGCCGTCGATGCCGACGACGAGATCATCGCGGCTGCTGCCGTGGTCCTGGCCGGGGACGTTCGGGAAGGGGTCTGAAGGTGGACGGCGTCGCACTGCTCACCGTGTTCGTGCTCAGCGTGTTCGTCGGTTTCGAGGTCATCTCGAAGGTGTCGACCGTGCTGCACACCCCGCTGATGTCGGGTGCCAACGCCATCCACGGCGTCGTGCTGGTCGGCGCGATCCTCGTGACCATGCAGGCCGACGGCGCCCTCGCCCTGACGCTCGGGGTGGCCGCGACGGTGCTGGGAGCGATCAACCTGGTCGGCGGTTTCGTGGTGACCGACCGGATGTTGGAGATGTTCCGGCCGCGGGAGCGGGACGGCCGGTGACGCCGACCTGGGTCCAGCTCGCCAACCTGCTGGCGGCCGTCTGTTTCGTCCTGGCGCTCAAGGGTTTGTCGTCGCCGAAGTCCGCCCGCAACGGCAACCTGCTGGGCGCCGCCGGGGCGGCTGTCGCGGTCGTCGTGGCGTTCTTCACCGGTGTCGAGGTGCGCAATCTCGCGCTGATCCTGGTCGCCACGGGTGTCGGCGGCGTCATCGGGTGGTTGTCCGCTCGCCGGGTGCAGATGACGGCGATGCCCCAACTGGTCGCGCTGTTCAACGGTGTCGGCGGCGGCGCGGCGGCACTGGTGGCGATCGCGGAGTATCTGGCCTCGCACAGCGAGGACAAGGTTGTCCTTGCGGCCACGGTCTTCACCGTTGTCGTCGGTTCGGTGTCGTTCAGCGGGTCGGTCGTGACGTTCCTGAAACTGCAGGAACTGATGACGACGAGGCCGGTCGTCGTCCCTGCCGGGCCGTACGTCACCGGGCTGATCGCCGCGCTGGTGGTGGCCGGTGCCGCCTGGCTGGTCGTGGCGCCGGCGACGTGGCTGCTCGTGGTGCTGTTGCTGTTGTCGCTGCTGGCCGGCGTGCTGTTCGTGCTGCCGGTGGGCGGCGCCGACGTGCCCATCGTGATCTCGCTGCTCAACGCGTTCACCGGGTTGTCCGTGGCCACCAGCGGCTACGTGCTGGACAACGTGCTGCTCGTGGTCGCCGGGACGCTCGTCGGCGCGGCCGGCACGTTGCTGACCCGGATGATGGCGCAGGCGATGGGTCGTCCGTTGCGCAGCACGCTGTTTGGCGCCTTCACCGCGTCGGCGGCGTCCGCCGCCGGTGGGGCGGGGGATCGGCCGGTGCGCTCCGGTTCCGCGGCCGACGTCGCGGTCATGCTCGGCTACGCCCGCAAGGTGATCCTGGTCCCGGGGTACGGCCTGGCCGTCGCGCAGGCACAGGGCACGTTGCGCGAACTCGCCGACCTGCTGGCGGCGAAGGGTGTCGAGGTCGACTACGCCATTCATCCGGTGGCCGGCCGGATGCCCGGGCACATGAACGTGTTGCTGGCCGAGGCCAACGTGCCGTACGAACGGTTGCGGGAGATGGACGAGATCAACCCCGAGTTCGCGTCCGCCGATGTCGCGCTGGTGGTCGGTGCCAACGACGTGGTCAACCCGGCTGCCCGGACCGATCCGACCGCGCCGATCTACGGCATGCCCGTCCTCGCGGTCGACAACGCTGCGCAGGTCGTCTTCCTGAAGCGCTCGATGCGGCCAGGTTTCGCCGGAATCGACAACGAACTGCTCTTCGATCCACGCACCACCATGCTGTTCGGCGATGCCAAGACATCCCTGGCCGGTGTGGTGTCCGCCCTGAAGGCGCTCTAGAAGGGAAGGCGCTCTCATAACTGGGCCGCTCCGGAAGCAAGGCGCTCCAGGGCCGACGATGCCTTCGGGCTAACGCCTTTCGAGTAGGAGAGGCACTGGGGGACAGCCGTTGTCCGTGGTGATGCTCACCGGGGAGCGTGGCCGGCGATCTCCTGCAGGACCTCGGGCAGTGGCCGGCGCAGCACCGATTCGTCGTGTCCGTAACGGTGCAGGTACTCACGCAGGACGTTGCGCAACAGTTCCGGGTCGGCTGCTGGGTCGGCCAGCGACACCGCGAACTGGCGACGGCCGAGTCCGGTGATGGTCAGCCGGTGGCCGGCGGCGTCGTACGCCGTGACGTCGTCGGACCGCTCCAGCCAGCCGGCGAGCTGCCGGCAGCTGGCGAACACGTGCGGCCAGCCGCCTTCGACCTCCACCAGCACGATCGGCGTCACCACGGCCCAGCCGGGGTCGAGCGCGCCGCGCAACGCGGCGATCCCCTCCGCACCGGCCGCCGCAGGGCTGTCCGCTGTACCGCCCGGCGCAGGGTTGCCCGCCGTACCGTCCGCCGTGACGCCTTCCGCTGTGCCGGGCGTGGCGGCGTTGGCCTCCTCCTGCTCGGCCCACCGGTGACCGGCGAAGGTCCACCGGCCGCCGTCGATCTCCAGGACCGGCCGGATCGACAGCCGGGGCCGGCGGCGTACCACCGACCCGCGGGCGACTGCGGTCAGCAGCGCGACGACGTCGGTCCAGTCCCCGTCCGCGACCGGCCACTCGGCTGCCTCCGACGACAGCTCGCCGACCAGGGCGACGGCGACGTACGCAGTCGTGGTGCCGCCGAGGAAGACCGTCGCTTCGGCGCGATCGTCGTCGGACCGGACCAGCACCGTCGGTACGGCGCGACCCGGCACGGGCCGGGCTGGTATGGCGCCGCCTGTCGCGGGCACGGCCTGCCCGATCGCGACGCGCGCCGGGTGGCCGAGCGCGCCGTCGACCGCCGTGCGCACCCGCGCGGTAGTACGGACCAGTTCGTCGTCGATCTGCGGCACGGCCGGCAGCGTGTCAGATCCGCAGGTCAGCTCGCGCGGATGCCCGCGGCGGCTGTGGCGTGCGCGCAGTCCGTCGCCGGCGCCTCCTCGCCCTCGATGTTCAGGTGGGGCAGGATCCGGTCCAGCAGGCGCGGCAGCCACCAGGTGGCCGCGCCGAAGATTGCCAGCAACGCCGGCGCCAGCAGCAGCACCATGATCGCGGCCAGGAGGACCGCGACGGACAGCCCCACCCCGAACTGTTTAATCGTTGGATCGGGATTGAGGATGAAGCTCGCGAAGACCGCGATCATGATGAGTGCCGCGGCGACGATCACCCGGGCGCTGCCGGCCAGACCGGACCGCACCGCCTGCCGGGCGGTTTCGCCGGCCGCGTGATGCGACTGCACCTGGCTGACCAGGAAGACCTGGTAGTCCATCGACAGCCCGAACAGCGCCGCGAACATCATCAACGGGACGTAACTGGCGATGGGAACTGTCCCGTACGGACTGTCGAGTCCGACCAGCGACAAGCCCCAGCCCCATTCGAAGCAGGCGGTCAGCACACCAAAGGCGGCGCCGACGCTGAGCAGATTCGTCACGGCGGCCTGGACCGGCACGAGCAGGGACCGGAACGCGACCAGCAGCAGGACGAAGGACAGCGCGAGTACGGTCGCGATCACCAGGCCGAGCTTGGAGGCGATGAGGGCCGCGAGGTCGACGTTGCTCGCAGTCGATCCGCCGACGTAGGCGACCAGGCCCCCGCCGGCCGTGGCGGCCGGGATCGCTTGCGTCCGTTCGGCGATGACCAGCTGCGCGGTGGCCTCATCGGCGGGTCGGGTGGTCGGGATGACCTGCAGGATCGCGGAGTCACCGGCGTCGTTGATCCGCGGCGGCGATACGAGGGCGACGCCCGACGGCGTCGCAAGCTGTTGCTGCAGTAAGACGATACGTGGGTCGGTGCCACGCGGATCACCGCCGGCGGCGGTCAGCATCGTGGTGAGCGTCTGCTGCAACGCCTCGGCCTGCTGCTGTTCGGCCTGTGCTTGCGCCTGCTCGGCCTGCAGTGCGTCGGCTTGTTGCTGCAGTTCGGCGCCCTGCTGCTTCAACTCATCGGCTTGGCGCTGCAGCGCAGCAGCTTCCCGCTGCAGCGCGGCGCCCTGCTGCTGGAGTTGCTCGGCCTGCCGTTGTAGCGCGGCGGCTTGAGCCTGCAGCGACCGGGCCTGCCGGACCAGGGGCGGAATCGCTGCGGCGACTCGACGGGCATCGGCCCGGTTGGCCCGTAACCCGTCGCGGACCAGCTCCTCGTGTTCCTGTTCGCGGTCCACGTCGGCCGTCAGCGCGGCGACCACCGCCGGATCGGTGGCGGCATCCAGGGCGGTCTGCAGGATCCGGATCCGGACCGCCGTGGCGGCCAGGTCGGCGAGCAGTTCCCGTTCGCGGGCGGCAATTCGGCGCGCTTGTCGCCGTAGCGATTCCGCCTCGGCCTGCAACGCGTCACGTTCGGCGATCAACCGGGCCTGCTCAGCCCGCAGCGCTGCCTCCTGCCGTCCCAGTTGGGCGGCCTGCGCCTGCAGCGCCGCCTGGCGGCTCTCCAGCTTCTGCTGCTGCGCGAGCAGGTCCGCCTGTTCGGCCTGCAACTGTTGGGCCTGCGCCGGCAGCGTCTGTTGCTTCTGGTCGAGGTCTGCCTTCAGCGCGTTCGCCTGGTTGTCGTCGTCGGTGTACTCCTGGCTGGGTGCGGCCGGCGGAGACAGTTCGGTCGCGATGAGCAGCGGGCCGTTGTAGCCGGGCCCGAAACCGGCAGACATCAGGTCGAATGCCTGCCGCTCCTGCGAGGCGGGCGGCGCGACGCCGATGTCCTCCATCCCCAGCGTCAGGGAGAACGTCGGCACGATCAGCGGCACCATCACCGCGACAGCGATCAACGCGGCGATCCACGGATGCCCGGTGACGGCCTTGGCCCACCGCTGCCAGACCGTCGTCGCCCCGGGCGCGGCTTCCCGGCGCAGCCACCGTGGCAGGCGCCCGCGGTGTACGCCGTGCCCGATCAGCGACAGGATCGCCGGCAGTGCCGTGATCGACGCGATCACCGCCGTCACCACGGCGATCGCTGTCGCATAGCCCAACGACGACACCAGCGGGATGCCGGCGACCGACAGTGCCAGCAGGGCGATGACGACCGTCGTACCGGCGAACACGATGGCCGAGCCCGAGGTGGCGACCGCGCGGGCGATGGATTCCCTGACCGGCATGCCGGACGTGAGTTGATCGCGGTGCCGGGTGACGAGGAACAGCGCGTAGTCGATGCCGACGCCGAGCCCGATCATGGTGGCCAGCGTCGGTCCGACGCTGGGGATGTCCACGACGTGTCCGACCAGGCCGATGATGGCGATCCCGGCGGCGAGCCCGAGCACTGCGGACAGCAGCGGCAGGCCCATCTCGATCACGCTGCCGAAGGTCATCGCGAGGATGACCATCGCGGCGAGGATGCCGATGAGTTCGCTGCTTTCGGTGTCGGTGTCCGACAGCGTGCTGCCGATCGGGCCGCCCACGGCGACCTGCATGCCGAGGCCCTGCGCCGGTGCTGTGGCGGCGTCGAGCACCGCGGCGGCGGTGGCCTCGTCGAGTTCACCGGCGTCTTCGTCCAGCAGGACCGGGATGTACGTCGTGTGATGGTCCTGACTCACCAATCCAGCTGCCGGCTGCGCGAACGGGTCGGTCGCCGAGTACACGTGCGGCAGCCGGGAGATCGCCTGGTAGGCAGCCTCGATGGCGGCCTGGTTCCTGCCCCCGTCGTCGACCGTCCCGGTGGTGGTGTGGAAGACCACCGGGCTGGTCCCGTTCTGCTGCGGCGGGAAGCGGGCGGCGAGCAGATCCGCGGCGGCCTGGCTGTCCGTGCCGGGCAGTGACAGGTCGTTGGTGGTCTCCGCACCCACCCGGCCGACGGTGATGGCCAGGATGCCGAGCGCTGCCACCCACACCAGCAAGGTGGAGATCCGGTACCGGGCGCACAGCGCGCCGAGACGGTGCAGGAGCCGGGCCACGTTCGCACCTTCCCACGCCGGAGGCCACGGTTCAGCCAGCTGGCGCAGGTCGGTGATCTTCCTCCCCGGATGATCGTCATGGATTGACCATCACGGCGGCGGCACGCCTATTGTCGTGCCGCCGGTTGTGCCAGCGACGCAGGTGTCGTCCGCTGGTCGACAGCACCGGCCGACCGCGCGAGGGACGGAGGCGCCGTGGACGACGACACAGTCGACTTCGCGCTGGCCGTATGGCGCGAGGACGGTTCGTGGGTGGTCAGTCCGCTGCCGGCACGGGCCCTGTCCGGACTGGACGAGATCCTGCGGTCGTTGCGGCAGTTGCCCGCCGACGACGGTGCGCTCGGCCTGGTGGCCGTTGCCGACGAGTTCTTCCTGATGATCCGGGTCAACGGCGAGCACGTGCGGTTGCTGCTGTCGGACCTCAACGCGGCGTACGACTGGGCGCTGGCCGACGAGGTCGCCGAACGCCTCGGTATCGACGTACCGGATGACGAGGAGGAGCTGGCCGAGATCGAGCCGGCCGGTGACCTCACGCTGCTGGCCGACCTCGGCATGGAGGCAGCGGAACTGGGCCTGCTGTGCAGTGATCCGGAGCTGTACCCCGACGAGCAGGTGTCCTCGATCGCGGCGCGGCTCGGGTTCGCCGAACCGCTCGCCCACGCCCTTCCCAGCGGCGGTACCCGCGCCTGACCGTCCGTCGCCGGCTCGCCCGGCGCCCGGTGCCACACTCGGCTCGTGAGGATCGCCCCGGCCGACGACGAGGCGATCTCGGCCGCGTTGACGCTGGCGCGCGAGGCGGTCGACGCCGGTGAGATCCCCGTCGGAGCCGTCGTCCTCGACGCCGACGGCGTGGTGGTCGGTTCGGGGCGGAACGAACGCGAACGCTCAGGCGACCCCACCGCGCACGCAGAAGTGGTCGCGCTGCGGGCCGCGGCCCGCGCCCGGGGCACCTGGCGACTGGACGGCTGCACGCTCGCGGTCACGCTGGAGCCGTGCCCGATGTGCGCGGGCGCGATCGTGCTGGCCCGGGTCGACCGGCTGGTCTTCGGTGCCTACAACGAGGAGTACGGCGCCGCCGGGTCGCTGTGGGACCTCGTCCGCGACCGCCGGCTGTCGCATCGGCCCGAGGTGGTGGCCGGCGTACGAGCGCAGGAGTGCCGTGACCTGCTGCAGTCCTTCTTCGCCCCGCGGCGGGTCTGACCTGACTGCGCCTGCACGCTCGGCGCGGCGGCGAAGGCCGCGCTGGCAGGCGGGTCGTGTGGCGATCACGCGGGTGGTGCGGCCGTCCGCCGTGCCGCGCGGCCCCCTGTACCCTCTGCGGCGGTGGCGTGTCCGAGCGGCCAAAGGAGCACGCCTCGAAAGCGTGTGTGGGGGCAACCCCACCGTGGGTTCGAATCCCACCGCCACCGCCAATGTGATGTCTCGGGACACCGTGCATCGGTGTCCCGAGACCTCGTGCCTCCGCTGCTCATCTACCGATTTCGGTCGCCGCCCGGGTCGTCGTGAACCGAGTCGGTTGCCGCCGCGTTCACCGACACCACCCGCCGCTCGGAATGTGGTCGCGCCAAACGCTTCGCGGCCCACAGTGCGTTGGTAGGACAGCATCGCCAGCTTCGTCTACGACACGGCCCGGCGAGGATCGCAGCCAACGCAATCAATACCGAATCGACGTCTTCCAGTACAGGCCAGAGACCGGAGAAGGTTTCTGTGATCGGTATGCAAGCGGTGCTGTCGCGGTTAACCCTGGTGACGCCGTTTGTCGTCCACGAGGATCGGCCGCTCTCATTCTCGCGCCGGACTGACGCCGGCAACCGGGTCGCGGCGCGGTGTCAGACGGTCCCGGCTACCGTGGCGGGCGACTGACTGCTGACTTTGGAGGTTCGATGGCCACGCGTACCGCCCGCACTGGATGGAACGGCACCTTGCAGGAGGGCTCAGGCAAGGTCGAGTTGTCCAGCTCCGGCCTGGGGACGTTCGACGTGTCGTTCCCGCGCCGTACGGCCGACGACGCCGACGGTTGGACCAGCCCGGAGGAGCTCATCGCGGCCGCACATTCGGCGTGCTTCTCGATGGCCCTGTCGAACATCGTGGCCCAGGCCGGTGGCACGCCGCAGGCCCTCGACGTGACCGCGGCCGTCACCCTGGGTCCGGACCCGGCCGGTGGTTCGCGGTTGACCGGCATCACGATCACCGTGCGAGGCGAGGTCGAAGGCCTCGACAACGCCGGTTTCGTTGCGGCCGCGGAGAAGGCGAAGGTCGGCTGTCCGGTCAGCAAGGCGCTGACCGGCGTCGAGGTCACGTTGGACGCCGCGCTCGCCTGACCGACGTTGCGGACCGGCACGGGCGCCCCGACAGGGCGGCTGCGGCCGGTCCGCGCCTGCCTGACCGGCGCGGTGGCCGCAGTCACCCCGACCCGGCCCGCCGCACCACCACAGGAGGATCACCGCCGTGCCCAACAAGTGGAACGAGAAGATCATCGCCGAGTTCCGGGCGAATGAGGGCAAGGTCGGTGGCCCGTTCGAGGGCTCGCCCTTGGTGCTGCTGACGACTCGCGGTGCGAAGACGGGGACCAGCCACACCACTCCGGTCATGTACCTGGCCGACGGGGACCGGGTCGTCGTGTTCGCGTCGGTGGGCGGCGGGCCGCGAAACCCGGATTGGTACTACAACCTGCTCGCGCATCCCGAGGTCAGCGTCGAGCAGGGGACGCAGTCGTACGACGCCGTTGCCCGCCCGCTGCAAGGCGAGGAACGCGATCGGCTGTATGCGCGGCAGGCCGAACTGTTTCCGGTCTTCGCCGACTACGAGGTGAAGGCGCCGCGCGTCATCCCGGTCGTCGGGCTCGAACGGGTCTGAGCGGACAGACTGCACGGCCCAGCCCAGATCTCAGCAGGACCACAGGGGCGGGCCGAGGATTCAGGCGGCGTCGCGGATATGAACGGCCCGAGCTCAGGGCGGGCCGAGGATCTGGATGGGCCGAAAATCAGGACGCTGCGGGGCTCGCCGAGCGTGACCCGGTCGTCGAGCCGGACGACGCCGGTGCCGACGATGCGGCCGTCGAGGGCGCAGCAGTAGGTGAACAACCCGGACCCGAGGCGACAGGCGTGGGCTGGGTGAGGGCTCGTTGCACCGCCTTGGCGCCGGCGACGCTGGTGAAGCCGGTGCCCAGCACGACGTCGACGGTGGCGTCGGTGCGGGGGTCGGCCAGCAGGATCGCGCCGGGGACGTAGTACGCCGCGAGCTGCGCGCCGGCGAGCCCGGTGGCACCGTGCCGGATCTCGGCGGGCGCCGTGATGGTCTTCTGCAGCGGATCGTTGGCGACCTTGCCGACGACGAAGCCGCGCGACTTCAGGACGGTGCTGGTGTCAGCGGCCAGGCCGGGCCGGGTGGTGGCGTTGTACACGTTCACCGTGACCTGGCCCGGCTTCGGCAGACCGGTCCCGGGCACGAGGGTCACCGTCGTACAGGGCCGCGGGGCCGACGACGACGGCGAGGCTTCCGGCGTGGTGGAGTCGCCGCGCAGGTACCACGTGATGCCCAGCGCTGCCGCGAACAGCACCGCCATCGCGATCACCACGAACACCGCCGTCCCCACCCAGGAACGGCGACGACCGGGTCCGCCGGGCAGCGGACCGCTCGAGCCGAGCAGCGTCATTGTGGCCCTCCGCTCGGTCCGGTCACGCCCCGGATCGAATCCAGATCGAGTACGCGGGAGTGCAGGGTGCCCCGCTGCTGCAGCGCCGCCCGCACGGCGCGGTGCAGGCCATCTTCCAAATACAACGTGTCCTGCCACCGCACGACATGCGCGAACAGGTCACCGAAGAACGTGGAGTCCTCGGTCAGCAGCGCGTCCAGGTCGAGCGTCCGCTTGGTCGTGACCAGTTCGTCGAGCCGGACGGGCCGCGGCGGGACGACAGCCCAGTCCGCCGCGCTGAACCCGTGGTCGGGGTAGGGGCGCCCGTCGCCGACACCCTTGAAGATCACACACCGGAGTCTAGGCGGCACCGGCGGTGGCCGCCCGGACCCGCGACCGGCGCGGGACGTCCGATCGTCGACGTGGGATCGGGTCCCGCTGCTGGTCGGGCACCGGCGCCGCCCAGGTGTCGACCCTGCCGGCGAAAGTTGGCGGAGGATACGGGATTTGAACCCGTGAGGGGTTGCCCCCTACACGCTTTCCAAGCGTGCGCACTCGGCCACTATGCGAATCCTCCGCCGGAGAGGTTACCGGTCACGCCCGGCCGCCCCCGGGTCGGGCGGGTGCGTAGACTGCCGGCCGACCCCTCGTGCGGCGTCATCCCGCGGAACTCCCCCAGGGCCGGAAGGCAGCAAGGGTACGCAGGCTCTGGCGGGTGCGCGGGGGGTCCTTTTCGGGGCTCCGCTTGCGGCGTGAGCCCGGTCGTACGGCGGGGCTAGGGTTCCCGCATGTCGCTCGCGCTGTACCGCACGTACCGGCCGGGCCGACTGTCCGAGGTCGTCGGCCAGGAGCACGTCACCGAGCCGCTACGGCGGGCGCTCGAGCGCGATCTGGTCCACCACGCGTACCTGTTCTCCGGCCCGCGCGGCTGCGGCAAGACCTCGACCGCCCGCATCCTGGCCCGCTCGTTGAACTGCGAGCAGGGCCCGACGCCGGACCCGTGCGGGGTGTGTCCGTCCTGCGTCGACCTGGCCCCCAACGGTCCGGGCTCCCTCGACGTCATCGAACTCGACGCCGCCTCGCACGGGGGAGTGGACGACACCCGTGACCTGCGTGAGCGGGCGATGTTCGCCCCCGCCGCGTCGCGCTACAAGATCTACATCATCGACGAGGCCCACATGGTGACCTCGGCCGGCTTCAACGCCTTGCTCAAGCTGGTGGAGGAACCGCCGGAGCATGTGCGTTTCATGTTCGCCACGACCGAGGTCGACAAGGTCCTGCCGACGATCCGGTCCCGGACCCACAACTACACGTTCCGGCTGATTCCGGCGAAGGTGCTGACCGAACACCTCGCGGCGGTCTGCGACGCCGAAGGCGTTGCGTACGAACGTACGGCGTTGACCCTCGTCGCTCGCGCCGGCGCGGGCAGCGCGCGGGACGCGATGTCGATCCTCGGCCAGCTCATCGCCGGGGCCGGCCCGGACGGCTTGACGTACGCCGATGCGGTGCAGCAACTGGGGGCCACGGACGCCGCGCTGCTGGACACCGTGGTCGAGGCGCTGGCCGTCGGCGACGGTGCCGCGCTGTTCGCCGCCGTGGACCGCGTCGTCGACGCCGGGCACGATCCACGCCGGTTCGTCACCGACCTGCTGGAGCGGGTGCGCGACCTGGTCGTGCTCAACGCCGTCCCGGACGCTGCGACCCGCGGTCTGGTGGATGGGCCGGACGATCTGCTCGCCCGCATGACGACGCAGGCGGAGTCCTTCGGGCTGCCCGAGTTGTCCCGTGCCGGGGACGTCATCAGCGCCGGGCTGACCGAGCTCAAGGGCGCCACGGCACCCCGGTTGGCCCTGGAACTGCTGTGCGCCCGGCTATTGCTGCCCGCGGCGGCTGCGGACCCGGCGGCCCTGGCGGCCCGGGTCGACCGGCTGGAGCGACGGCTGACCGGGGCCGGCCCGCTGCCGGCCGAGACGCCGATCGCCCGCACTCCTGGTGGTCCGCCCGCACCGGACACGCCGATGGCCCGGAGTGCGGCCGGCCCGGCGCCGACCGACGACGGGCCCGGTGACGTCGCTGGCGCCCCCGCAGCCCAGAGCCCCGGCCCCGCGAGGCCGGCGCGTCCGGCGGAGTCGACGCGATCGGTTGCCGCCGTAGCAGAATCGCCGTCCAGGCCGCCAGTGCCGCCGGTGCCGGCTGGGTCGCCAGCATCGTCCGGCCCGCCAGTGCCGCCAGTACCGGCTGGGCCGCCGGCACGCCCGGCAGCCGCCGTACGGTCGGCGACCGCCAGCCGCCCGACGGCTCCCGCTCCCGATGCCAGTAGCGCCCTGCCGGCCGACGACGCCGGTGCTGTCTCCCCGGCTGTCCGCCCCGCCGGCGACATCGGCTCGGCCAGAGCACAGTGGCCGGCCGTGCTCGACGCGCTGAAAGCCCGCAGTCGAGTGGCGTGGATGGGTTTCGAGAGTTCCATCCCGTTGTCCTGGGACGACGGCACGCTGGCGGTCGGCGTTCCGGCGCAGGGCACGCTGGTGAACATCCGCGAGGGTGGCCGCGACGAGCAACTGCGTCAGGCGGTCCTGGACGTGCTGCAGGTCGAGGTGCGCATCGCGGTGGTCCTGGATCCCGGCGTGGGCAGCCGGACGCCGGTGGCCGCCGCCGGCGACGTGCCATCGGCCCCGTCCGGGCCGCCGCCGGTCGTGCCGGACGAACCGGAGCGCGACGATCCCGAGGAGCCGTCCGCCGGCCTGACCGGGGTCGACCTGGCCCTGCGCGAGTTGGGTGCCACGAAGATCGGCGAGATCGAGAACGGGTGATCGTGGCGTGTACGAGGGTGTGATCCAGGACCTCATCGACGAACTCGGACGGTTGCCCGGGGTCGGTCCGAAGAGCGCTCAGCGCTTGGCTTTTCATCTGCTGCAGGCGGATCCGGTCGACGTACGCCGGCTGGCCCACGTCCTGCTGGAGGTGAAGGAGAAGGTTCGTTTCTGCGTCACCTGCGGCAACGTGGCCGAGGAGAGCGAATGCCGGGTGTGCCGGGACCCGCGGCGCGATCCCGCAGTGATCTGCGTCGTCGAGGAGCCCCGCGACGTGGTGGCGATCGAACGGACCCGGGAGTTCCGGGGTCGGTATCACGTGCTGGGCGGCGCGATCAGCCCCATCGACGGGGTCGGCCCGGATGATCTGCGGGTCCGCGAACTGATGACGCGGCTGGCTGACGGCACGGTGACCGAACTGATCCTCGCCACCGACCCGAACCTCGAAGGCGAGGCGACCGCGACCTACCTGGCCCGCCTCGTGCAGCCCCTCGACCTGGCCGTCACCCGGCTCGCCAGCGGCCTGCCCGTGGGAGGGGACCTGGAGTACGCCGACGAGGTCACTCTTGGCCGGGCCTTCGAGGGCCGGCGTCGGCTGGACCTGTAACGCGCAGCGACGCCCGGTGGCCCGCCCCGTAGACTGACCGCCGCTCGCGCGCCGTCGGCGCGGTGCGTCCGCCAGCCGTCGACCGTCCGGAGCCTCAACCGTGGGACTCGTCGTCCAGAAGTACGGCGGCTCGTCGGTCGCCGACGCCGAAGCCGTCCGCCGGGTCGCCAGCCGCATCGTGGACACCCGCGCAGCCGGACACGACGTCGTCGTGATCGTCTCGGCGATGGGTGACACCACCGACGAGTTGCTCGATCTCGCGCAAGAGGTATCGCCGGAACCGCCCGCCCGTGAGCTGGACATGCTGCTCACCGCCGGCGAGCGCATCTCGATGGCGGTGCTGGCGATGGCGATCCACGACCTGGGTGTGCAGGCACGGTCGTACACCGGTTCGCAGGCCGGCCTGATCACCGACTCCGCGCACGGCCGCGCCCGCATCATCGACGTCACCCCGGGCCGTATCAGTACGGCGCTGGCCGAGGGCGCGGTCCCGATCGTCGCGGGCTTCCAGGGCGTCAGCCAGGACACCAAGGACGTGACCACCCTGGGCCGCGGTGGCTCGGACACCACCGCGGTCGCGCTGGCCGCCGCGTTGCAAGCCGACGTGTGCGAGATCTACACCGACGTCGACGGGGTCTTCACCGCCGATCCCCGCGTCGTCGCCGCCGCTCGCAAGGTCGAGTTCATCACCTACGAGGAAATGATGGAACTGGCCGCCGTCGGCGCGAAGGTGCTGCACCTGCGCTGCGTGGAGTACGCGCGGCGGTTCGATCTGCCCATCCATGTGCGCTCGTCGTTCTCGGCTCACGAGGGCACCTGGGTCATGTCCGAATCTGCCGTCCGGGACGCCTACGCGAAGGCCGCCATCGAGAGGGACACCGTGGAGCAGCCGATCATCTCCGGGGTCGCCGCCGACCTCAACGACGCGAAGATCACGGTGGTGGGGGTGGCGGACAAGCCCGGACAGGCCGCCGCGATATTCCGCGCGCTCGCCGACGCGGCGGTGAACCTGGACATGATCGTGCAGAACGTGTCGGCTGCCGCGACCGGCGTCACCGACGTGACGTTCACGTGCCCCCAGGCGGAGTCGGCGCAGGCGCTGGCCGCCTTGGAGGCGACCCGCGATTCGATCGGCTTCCAGACGCTGCTGTTCGATCCCGATGTGGCGAAGGTGTCCCTGGTGGGAGCCGGGATGCGTTCCCACCCAGGCGTTTCGGCGGCCTTCTTCGCCGCGCTGGCCGAATCCGGGGTCAACGTGGAGATGATCTCCACGTCGGAGATCCGGATCTCGGTGGTGACCCGGCGGGCCGATGCCCAGCCGGCGGTCCGGGCGCTGCACACCGCGTTCGGCCTGGATGCCGACGGCGAAGCCGTGGTGTACGGCGGGACCGGGCGATGACGGGACCCGCGATGAACAGCCGGCCGACCCTGGCCGTCGTCGGCGCCACCGGCGCCGTGGGCAGCGTGATGCTGGAGTTGCTGAGTACCCGCCCGGACGTGTGGGGTGATATCCGGCTGGTCGCCTCCCCGCGTTCGGCCGGCAAGGTGCTCACCGTCCGTGGCAGGCCGGTCAGGGTCGTCGCGCTGGCCCCGGAGGTCTTCGACGGTGTCGACGTGGCGATGTTCGATGTGCCCGATGAGGTATCGGCCGAATGGGCGCCGATCGCGGCCAGCCGTGGCGCGGTCGCGGTCGACAATTCCGGTGCGTTCCGGATGGACCCCGACGTCCCGCTGGTGGTGCCTGAGGTGAACGCCGCCGCGGCCCGGCAGCGACCGCGCGGGATCATCAGCAATCCGAACTGCACGACACTGTCGATGATCGTGGCGCTGGGGGCGCTGCATCGCCGCTACGAGTTGCAGGAGCTGGTCGTCGCGTCGTACCAGGCGGCGTCCGGCGCCGGCCAGGCGGGGATCGACGCACTACGCAGCCAGGTCGCGGCCGTGGCCGGACATCCGCAGATCGGGGAGTCGGCGGGTGACCTGCGTACCGTCGTCACCGACTTCGGGCCGTTCCCAGCGCCGCTGGCGCTGAACGTGGTTCCGCTGGCCGGCTCGGTCAAGGACGACGGCTGGAGCAGCGAGGAGCTCAAGGTACGCAACGAGTCCCGCAAGATCCTGGCCCTGCCCGAGCTGCGGGTGTCGGCCACCTGCGTCCGGGTACCGGTGATCACGACGCACTCGCTGGCCGTTCACGCGCGTTTCGCGTCGGTCGTCGACGCCGACGAGGCGCGCGCGTTGCTTGCCACCGCGGAAGGCGTTGTCGTGGTGGACGATCCGGCTGCCGGCGTGTTCCCGACGCCAGCGGATGCCGTGGGTACCGATCCGACCTGGGTCGGCCGGATCCGCCGCAGCCTGGACGACCCGACCGCGTTGGATCTCTTCCTGTGCGGGGACAACCTGCGGAAGGGCGCAGCGCTCAACACGGCCCAGATCGCCGAAGTGGTTGCCGCTGAACTGGTGGGTAGCTAGTCGAGTTCCTGGAGGTCCGTGATGCCTGGTCAGGTAGCGACCGCCGAGGTCACCATCAACGCGCCTGCGTCGCGGGTCTGGGAGGCGCTGACCGACCCCGACCTGATTGCCCGGTACATGTTCGGCGCTCGCGTCCAGACCGACTGGCAACCTGGACACCCGATCACCTGGAGCGGCCAGTACGAGGGCAAGCCCTACCAGGACAAGGGAACCGTGCTCGACGTCGTCGCACCGACCAAGCTCGAGGTCACTCACTACAGTCCACTGAGCGGCCTACCCGACATCCCGGATCACTACCACCACGTGGCCTATCACCTCGCCGAAGCCGGCGATCGGACGACCGTGACGTTGCGCCAGGACGGCAACGACTCGGCGGCCGCCGCGGCGCACTCGCAGCAGATGTGGCAGGCGATGCTCGACGGCATGAAGGGCGTCGTCGAAGGTCGCCAATGAACGTCGGTCACGAATGAACCTCCGGACTGGACGTCACCATCCGGCAGGCAGCGCTCGACCTTCGGCGTAGCCGGCGGCGGACTGCAGTCCGAGCACGGCGCGGTCGTAGAATTCCGGCAGCGTACGGGCGCCGGTGTAGGTCAGCGCCGACCGCACTCCCGCGACGATCAGGTCGATCAGATCCTCGACTCCGGGCCGGTGCGGGTCCAGAAACATCCGTGACGTGGAGATTCCCTCGTCGAACAGACCTTTGCGGGCGCGCTCGTACGCCGTTTCCTGTGCGGTCCGCGACGCGACGGCCCGCGCCGATGCCATACCGAAACTCTCCTTGTACAGCCGGCCGTCGGCGTCGTGGTGGGCCTCGCCGGGCGACTCGTACGTCCCGGCGAACCACGAGCCGATCATGACGTTGGACGCGCCGGCCGCGAGGGCCAGCGCCACGTCGCGAGGCTGGCGTATGCCGCCGTCGGCCCACACCGAGATTCCCCGCTCTCGCGCCGCGGCGGCGCACTCGAGAATCGCCGACAGTTGCGGCCGTCCCACCCCGGTCATCATGCGGGTCGTGCACATGGCTCCCGGCCCGATACCCACCTTGACGATGTCGGCGCCGGCAGCGGCCAGGTCGGCGACCCCTGCCGCGGTCACCACGTTGCCGGCCACCACCGGGACGGCCGGGTCCAGGGCCCGGATCGCCTGCAGCGCCTCGATCATCCGGTCCTGGTGTCCGTGCGCTGTGTCGACCACCAGGACGTCGGTGCCCAGGGCCAGCAGAGCTGCCGCGCGGGCGGCGACGTCGCCGTTGATGCCCACGGCCGTGGCGATCCGCAGGCGGCCACCGGCATCCACCGCCGGTTGGTACAGGGTGGACCGCAAGGCGCCGGTCCTGGTCAGAATGCCCAGCGTCACCCCCTCGGCCGTCACCACCGGGGCCAACCGATGCCGTCCGCTGGCCAGCAGATCGAATGCCGTCGCTGGATCGGTGCCCTCGGCGATGGTCAGAAGGTCCCGGCTCATCACCGAGCTGACCGAAGCGAAGGGGTCGGCACCGAGGCAGTCCTGTTCGGTGACCACGCCCAGCGGCCGGTCCGTCTCGTCGATGACCACGAGTGCGCCGTGGGCCCGCTTGGGCAGCAGCGCGAGCGCATCTCCCACGATGCCCGTCGGGGGGAGCGTGAGGGGCGTGTCGTAGACCAGATGGCGTTGCTTGACCCAGGAGACGACCTCCTCGACGACGGTCAGCGGCACGTCCTGCGGGAGGACCGCCAGACCGCCGCGGCGGGCGAGGGTCTCGGCCATCCGGCGCCCGGCGACCGCTGTCATGTTGGCCGCGACCAGCGGGATCGTGGTCCCCGTCGCGTCCCGGGTGGTCAGGTCGACATCGTGACGCGACGGGATCGACGACCTCTGCGGTACGAGGAATACGTCGTCGAAGGTCAGGTCGGTCGTCGGCGAACTGCCAGAACTGAATCGCACGGGATCAGGAGGCTACGCGATTGCGCCCGGGCGGGCAGGGCCAAGCGCGCAGTCCGCTCCGGGCTGTCGCGGCGGGCTGCCGCCGGCCCGACACGGACTCATCTCGACTAGGATCACTTGACCTCGGATGGTCAATAGCCTGTAATCAGCCGGGGCGCGATCGCGTCCAACGCGGCTTGACCGTCACTACAGGGGACACCATGACATCAAGGATCAATCGGCCTTTCTCTGCCCTGAACGCGACACGTACCCGCCGACCGCGGGGCAGCGCCATTCTCGCCGGTGTCGGTGTGTCGGCGGTGGCGCTGACGTTGGCCGCCTGCGGCAGCGGCGACAGCGGCGGTTCAACGCCGTCGGGGTCGGCTGCCTCCGTAGGCACCCTGAAGCTCGCGGTGTCGACCACGGACGCGACGCAGATCCAGCCCGTGG